>DATJSI010000062.1 GCA_035504215.1 Mycobacteriales bacterium | reverse complement strand
CAGAGCGAGTCTCCTGGCGCTACTTTCGCTCCAGATGCTTCCACGTGAACCGACGCAAAGTTGAGACCTTTGAGTCGCTTGGCGATGCCGCCAGCCTAGAGGCGGAGCTCACATTCGTAGCGCGCCACCTCACCAAGGCATTGGTTAGGGAGGTACGGGCAGCGGTGCTCGGCGATGGCACCGCAGCCCTGAGGGCTGTAGCAATCGTCGCCGGCACGACGCTCGCTGGCTTAGGGAATCTGATTGGGCGCCTCGATGTCGCCCTCCAGTCGCGACGCAGCGTTCGTTCGGCTCAGGTGTAAGAGACGAGCGCGATGAGGGTAGACACAACGGACGCGACGAGTAACTCCGATGCGCTGGTAGGTCGGGCGGAGTTGGATGGCTCCCAGCATCGCGAACGACTACACCGCACAGGCGCTCACGCCGCCCCGCGCGCAAGCAGGTGGATCGGGCTCCACGCAGACCAACCTTCGTCAGCAACTGGGGACTCGCTTGGAAACGCAACATCTTTGGTCCTGCTTGTGTCGGCGGCGGTGGGAGAAATCGTCCGCTCCAGCGCCGCCACCCATACGAGCCTTCTGCTATACGCCATCTTCGGTGTCGGGTCCGCGGCGTCGTCTCTAACCTCTAGTCGACGCTCGTCGCTGACGATTGCCGCGCCGCTCGGAGTTGCGGCCTGTGCCCTCGTCGGCTTCGCCCTAGTTACCTTGCGCCTCTGGCGCTTTGGCACGCCGCTGTTTGCCTCATTGGTAGCGCTCACGGCCTGTCAGCACATCTACTTGTTAACAAGTCACCTAGCGCGGCGTGGCCAACCCGCCACGCGCTCGCCACGAATGCTCAGGTGGTCGCCCGCTGGCCTCAGAAGTGCGGTGTCCGCTCACGTCGGCGCGCTTGCGATTGGCATCGGCTCGGCAATCGGCCTATCCACTGTGGCCCTGTCAGCGTCGGCGCTCTACGACTTTGCCCCCGAGCGAGCCTCGGGGTTCTTTGGAGCAGTCTCTCCGGCCTGGTACGTGGGAGCCGCACTTCTAGTCTGCTGCGCGGTCTGGGCGATCAGAATGCGGACCATCCCCGGGGTGCCCGTCACTGCCGTCGCTCTAGTTATACCTCTCTCAACGGCCCTCGCTTACTCCGAGCCGCATACATCGTGGGCGGTTAAACATGTCGGCGTAACCCTCTACGTCATGCGGCACGGTTCAGTAGATCGCCACATAGACCTTTACCAGGCTTGGCCCGGCCTCTTCGCGGGCGTGGGCTGGGCGTGCCATGCAATCGGCGTCTCAAACATCATGGGGGTCGCGCGTTGGTGGCCGCCTGTCGCAGACGTAGGCACACTCTTTGTGCTCTACGAACTTGCGCGGCGAGTGCTGGGGAATAGGCAGCGGGCATGGGCGGCCGCTCTCTTATTTGTGGTCGGTAACACCATCGGGCAGGACTACTTCTCGCCTCAGTCTGCCGGCTATATCCTTGCGCTTGGAATCTTCGCGCTAAGTTATGGCGACCTAGAGGACCAACCGCGCCCTGGCGACTGGGTGCTAATCCTGGGATTGTCCCTTGGCGTCGCCGTCACACACCCGTTGAGCCCCTATTTGATCACGGCGGCGCTGGTTGCCCTCGCAGTCTTCGGGCTCATCCGCTCAAGGTTGATTCCATTGGCCACATTTGCCCCTGCTGCTGCGTGGGCTGCGGTGAACTGGAATGACATACGCCCGTACCTGAATGTCGCGCAGCTCGGTCGGATCTTCAGCAATGTGCTGCCGCAGGGCTATGCTTCGCCGGGTTTCCATAAGGACGAACTCATTCGGGTTAATTCGGCTGCCATGGGCGGCGATGCATTACTTCTCGGGCTACTCGCCTTAGTGTCGCTGATCCAGAATCGCGATCGAAAGACCCTTGCGATCGCCGTTTGTGCCGCAAGTGGTGTAGGCCTGCTTTTCGCGAATGGGTACGGGAATGAAGGAATATTCAGAGTCGTTCTCTTTGCATTACCGTGGCTTTGCATACTGGCGGCGGGTGCGACCCTCCGTCGGAGATGGTTCAGGGGAGCTCCAGCAGCAGCGCTTGCAGCCGCACTGTTCGCGCCATATGCGTTCGCTGAGCTAGGCCTGGACTACATGCGCACCGTTCGGCCGGGAGACGTGCAGGCCGTGCGCGCGTTTGATGCGACCGCCACATCTGGCTCCACGCTCTACGTCATCGGGTACAGCTTCGCGCCACTCATGGCCGGCGCAAACTACTCCGAGTTCACGTACAAATACTACGCAAGCGTCGCGGACGGTAGTCGCCCCAATCAGTTCAACGCAGCCGCTAGTTACCGCCGATTCTGGCCCCACTCCATGTCGCACCAAGCGACGAGCAAAGGCGATGCGGGCGTCTACGTGCTGGTCGCGACCGAGCCAGCGATTGCGATGGACCAAGTCGGACTGGCCACACTTGCGGAGTACTGGCGTTTCGCAGGCCAGATCGGCGCATCTGGGCAGTGGCGCCTAGTCAGCAAGACCAACAGTGCAGAACTCTTTCGTCTTTGCGGCGGGGCCTCATGCGGCGCGTCTACGCCACATGACTAGCGCGGGCCGACGCGGATGATGGTCAACGAAGTACCGTCTAGCGCAGCAGACGTCGAGATCAGCGAAACAGTTAGTGCACTGTTCGGCCGCGGGTCTCTCTATGTTGCTGTCTGGGCGTTTCAGCCGGCTGCGGCTGTCTTGAGCACGCCTGTCGTTACTCGACTTCTGGGCGCACGGAGTTTCGGAACGGCGGCGGCCTCGATCGTGCTGATGCCGGTCCTGGCAGCGGTTGTCACATTCGGGTTGGACTTCGCGACTCAACGTTTCTACGTTGAGGATGGAGGCCCGGACGCGGCGCGCGAACTCCTTGCGGTCGCCTTATTGCTCGTGACTTCCGCCGCGTTGATATTGATTGCTACGGCCAGCGCGTGGTCAGGTCTCCTTGGCTTCAGCGCGGGAATGCTGAGGCTGACCATAGCTTGGGCGGGCCTAGCGGCATTCAACCGCGTGCAATTGGCACTCCTACGGGCGCAGGACAGGCTCGGTCCCTTCGCAGCAACCAGCTGCATCCAGGCTCTCGGTACGCAACTGTGCGGTGTTGCGATGGTCCTCGCCCAAGGGGCCACGGCGCGTTCGTACGTATTAGGCCTCGCGATCGGGCAAGCAGCAGCTGTCTGCGTGGGACTAGCGTTCGTCACCCCTCGACTGCGCGGAGTTCGACGCCTGCGCAGGTCGACCGCAGCCCTTCGGTACGGGGTGCCCCTCGTTCCGCACACGCTCGCCGCATTCTTATTGAACGCGAGCGGGCGGCTCATAATCTTCAACGACCTAGGGCAGAGCGCCATGGCCCGTTACCAGGTTACGTACAACGCCGCCTGCATGTTGGTTATGTTGCTTGGCGCAGTGGACCTCTCATGGGAGCCGCGACTGTTCGCGATCCGCGACGACCAGGTCCGCTGGCGCGTTCTAGCGCATCTGCGAGATGGGGTCTTCCGTCTACTTCTCCCGTTGTGCCTCGCGATGACGCTTGCAGCTCCGGTGGTTCTTCGCTTCTACGTTCCCGTCAGCTATCGCGCGTACAAGCTGACCGACGTTGTGGCGATCATCGCGCTTGCGGCAGTTCCGTTCGCCGGATACTGCGCGAACATGCGAGTTCTCTTGTGGTTCAAGCAAACGTCAGCCCTAGCGGCCGCCTCCGCATCGGCCGCGCTGGCGTGTCTCCTTCTGAACCTCGTACTGGTGCCATCAATCGGCATCACGGGTTCCGCCCTGGCGACGCTGGTGGCTTACGGAGTGTTGTGGTGGGGCTCCGCCCGCGTGGCGCGCAAGCGGACACAACTGCCGGGCCCCGACAGCGCAACGGCAATCACGATTCTGTTCACGGCGTTAGGTGCTGCCGGCGCAGTAGCCGTGCCCACATTCGGACTGTGGCTCGCGCTGAGAGCAGCCCTTGGCGCAGGCTTCGGCGTCTGGGGGGCGGTGCGGCTCTTGCGCCTTCGGCGAGGCGGTGTTCTGTCCGCCGAGTCAGCGACGCCAACCGAGAACACGAGAATGCCGGGTGACGAGGCACCCATCCGATGGTCGAGCGGGCTCGCCCGGAGGACATCATGATCGTTTCACACGAAAACCGCTTCATCTTTGTGCACGTGCCGAAAACGGCCGGCGACGCGATCGTGCGCGCGATCGCGCCCTTCGTCGGAGTGAAGGACGTGTTGGTAGAGAACGACTTCCAGGGATGGCGGCGCATGCTCATAACGTCTGGCGACAGACAACTCTACCAACTGGGCAAGCACGCTACGGCGTCTGAGATCAAAGCCGCCATGACCGCAGCTCGCTGGTCTACATATGCCAAGGTTGGATTCGTTCGACACCCCTACAGTCGTGCGTATTCGGTCTACTCATATATCGCACGCATGTCGAGGGAGCGCCAACACCCTGGGATACGAGCCGTCTGGTACTGGAGCCCGATTGGGCGTCGAGGCGGCGATCCCAGACTTTGGCCCGCCATGCGCGCCTACCAGCAGGCCCAAGCGTTCTCTGACTTCATCCGTCATCCCCTCGCCCTTGAAGACATGGCGATGTGGCCTCAGGCCAAGTATCTCGCTGATGAGTCAGGCCGTCTCGAAGTCGACTACGTCGGTCGCTTCGAGCAACTGAACACCGATGTAGAGGCACTGCTCAAGACCCTCCACATCACTGGCGCTACGCTCGCAATGCGAAACGCCTCCAAAGGGTCGACCGACTCGCCAGAGATCGCGCTGAGTGATCGTGTGTATCTTGCGAAGGTCTACGAATGCGACTTCGAGTTGTTCGGGTACGCACTGAACGGCGCGTAGGACGATCGGCTCGCGCCTAAGCGGTCTCGGCCGCGCGTGTGCTGGTCCACGGAGCGGGTTAGGCCGACTGGGCGCACGCAGGCTCTTGCCCGGTGCGCGAGGCTAGTGCCTGGCATGTCGAGCTAGTTCCAGAAGATGCCGCCGAATAGCAGCCCCCGCGGACGGCGTCCTGTTGGGCGATCCGTCCCAATTCGAGAGCAAGGCGAGATTGTTGTCGCTGCAACGCGCCGATCGCGAGAGTGGCTGCCAGGACCATGCAAGGTAGGAGATCTCATGCGCATCGGCCCATGTCATGAACTTGGCATCAAAAGTGCTACCGCAGTTTCGCTCGCCGAACTCGCTCGTGACGACTGGCACTCGCCGGGCCGCTGGCAGCACGCTCGCCCTCCAACATGATGGTGTCGTGCACGCCCCCCAGTTGTAGGTGTGCAGACTGACAGCAAGCTGGCTGAGCGGATCGGTCGGCGCGTATCGAAGCCACATACAGCGCCCGCCATTGCCATCGTTGTCTTTGATACCGCACGGATCCTGGGCCCAGTTCAAACCGCCCACGAGCACAGGCTGCCGCGCGCCAACGGCTCGCACCGCCAGTAGGAGCTGCTGCATTCCGGCCGCCCGGTACCGAACCGCCCTGCACTTCGGGATTCCGGGGGTTGTCGTGCACACGTCGAAGCGTTTCGTGCAGCCGTCCCTCCAACACTGCCAGTCGCGAGTTGTGGGCCGGCTCTTGCCTACATAGGGTTCGTTGAAGAGATCGAACAGCACTCCGGGGGTTGAGGCGAACATGGTCGCCACGCTCGTCCAAAAGCGAATCGAGTGGCCGAAATCTGGCATGGGCCACTGCTGGGTGGCCCTGAACCTGCCCGGCGCCGACCAATGAAGATCGAGAATCGCGAGGAGGCCGGCAGCATTGAGGTTGTGTACCCAACGCTTCACCGATGCTCTGTAGTAGGCGGCCGTGTAGTCGTCGGGGGCGCGGTTGATCCCGAGCCAGCAGTCCTCGTTGAGCGGCACGCGGACTGCGTTCGCTCCCCAAGAAGCGATATGGCCTGCCTCCGCGCTGTTGTCGCGCCCCCACGACACAGTACGGCTATTCAGCACACACGCATCTTCGGTGCCCGTCGCATCAACGCCCAGGAGTCGAACGGGACGCCCAGCTGAATCCACGAGCTCATTTCCGCGCACGCGCACGGCAATCGCGCTGGTGTTCGATCGCCCATGTGTGGCAGGCGAGCCCGCAGCGCCAGGAAGAATCCCAGAAATAGCGCCCAAAAGCGCTACGAACATCAGCGAGTACAGACGCGGCGATGGCCTATAGCGCGCGATGCCGCTTCGTGACGCAAACAGGGCGCCTGCTGCCGATCCTCGTGCACCGCCCCTCGATACCCGGTTCAGGTCTCCCTGTGCGCGATTGGTTACGCCCATACGTAGGCCCTCGGCCCACGACGGCCGCGATCACTAGGCCATTCGAGTGACGTGGTTGTGCCCGCGGACGAGCGAGGTGACGTAGGACCCGCCGCGGTGGTCGGCCTCACCGCCTCACAGGAACGGCGCAATCTAGTTGAGGCCTCGCTTTCCGGGGCAATCTGGCGAAACGCCCACCAAGGCATGCATCGGTGATGGATACTTTCATTCGCACACGGGGAGTGACGATCCGCCGGGCGAGATGGTCGCCTAGGTTCGGCGGGGAGCAGAGGCGAAACCGGCCCCTCCGCGCTACCGCACCAGAGAGGGCCTTATGGGGACTCCCCCCGACCGAACGCTGGCTTGCCTCGAAGAGAGCTACCTGACACCCACAGTGAGCGTCGTCGTTCCAGCATTGAACGAGGGCAGAAACCTCCAGCAAGTCTTCGGCGCAATCCCAGCGTGGGTTCTCGAGGTCATCCTCGTCGATGGCCATTCGGTGGACGACACCGTCGAGGTCGCCCGACGCTGCAGACCAGACGTCCGAGTGATACTGCAGAATCGGCGGGGCAAGGGAAACGCCCTCGCATGCGGCTTCGCGGCGGCCCGCGGTGACATCGTGGTAATGCTCGATTGCGATGGGTCGACTGACCCTGCCGAAATCCCAGACTTCGTATCCGCGCTGAGGAACGGCGCGGATTTCGCCAAGGGCAGTCGATTCGTCGCTGGGGGCTACTCGCACGACATTACGAGAGTCCGCAGGATGGGGAACAGCTTCCTGAACGCGCTGGTGAAGACGCTCTTTGCGATCCGCTTCACCGACTTGTGCTACGGATACAACGCCTTCTGGCGCGATCTCGTACCAGCCATCGGCGTGCCCGTCGGCGAGGCTGGTGAGCCTGTGTGGGGCGATGGGTTTGAAATCGAAACCCTCATGAACATTCGCGTCGCGCGAACGGGTGCGCGGATAGTCGAGGTGCCAAGCATCGAATACAAGCGCCTGTCCGGAGCCAGCAATCTCAGGGCCTGGCGCGACGGGCTACGGGTGCTCCGCACAATCGTGCGGGAGCGCCGTCGTTCGGCCGTCGACTTCATCTACGTCCGCGAGGCCGCAATTCCGAGACAGGGATCGCGCCCAGTCGTGCTGCCCGACGTCGGCTCGGGTCACGATCCCCGCTCTCTTGGCCGGGCCGAGAGCGTCGTTGCCAACGCAGACGGGGCGTGAACTCCTCAGACGGTTGCAGGCCTCGCACAACATTGGCCGCAACTCGGCCATCTCAGGCCACGATCCGCTGTCGCTTGCAATGACTAGCGCTGTGCAAAGGCTGATAAAAGTAGCCAGTCGTGGTTGAAGCGTGTCCGATCGGCCCCTCGACCGCGCGGCAACGCGGGCCTCGATGGAGACGGATTGCCGGCGGGCTGACTGCCACGATGCCTTGACATCCCGACACACGTCGTTAGGACAAGACCTACTAGCGCCTCCCTCCATAGGCCGCGTGAAGACTCTCGCTGAAGCCGGCCGTGAAACCGGTCGATGGAACTTGGAAATGGTGAGCGACCGAACACCAGCCTGGAGGGCTTATCTAGATCGGGCGCGGCGGCGCCGAACATTGCCAGCACCACGCTGCACCTCTCGTCTCTTGGAGCAACTCCCGCTAGGTAGCCCATCGCGGCCAGGCCTATCAGCCCGTCAACTACCGCGTAGCGGAGGAATTTACCGGAGTCGGCGTCGACGCCCCAATGTGGCACGGCATCTAGCACGTAGTGGCTGACCACGCCAAGCCCGAATGTCGCGAATGGGTGTTGGGGCGCGGCCGCTCCCACAATCGCGCCAAGCAACACATGGTTGGTGACGAACACCACCCCAACCTAGCCCCCGGCGCGCTCGCCCGGAATCAACCGCTTCGCAAAGCGGATCCACGCGCAGTACGGCGTAATTCGCCACCTTCGTTTGCAGCCGCGTTGGTCGAGCGAAGCGCTACTTGGACTTCTTCGCGTACCTCTGCTCGAAGCGGGCGACGCGGCCGCCGGTGTCGAGGATCTTCTGCTTGCCGGTGTAGAAGGGGTGGCAGGCCGAGCACACGTCGGCGTGGATCACGCCGTTCTTCGCGGTGCTGCGGGTGGTAAAGGTGTTGCCGCAGGTGCACGTCACGGTGGTCTCGACGTACTGCGGGTGGATATCGGGTTTCACTTCTGCTCCTGTCGCCTTTGGCCGCCGGGTCGCCCGCTTGTCGCGGACGGGAACCGGAACCGGCAGTTCAGTGTGCCAGACGCGTCAACGCGGCCTGGCCTCGGTGCATTCCTAGTCGCTGGTCGTCTTCTGGACCTGCAGGAGGAACTCGTAGTTGCTCGAGGTCTCCTTGATCTTCGACAGCAGCAACTCCATCGCCTGCTGCGACTCGAGCGCGTGCAGCACCCGGCGCAGCTTCCAGACGATCTGCAGCTCCTCCGGCGCGAGGAGGATCTCCTCCTTGCGGGTGCCGGACGGGTCGATGTCGACCGCCGGGAAGATCCGCTTGTCCGCGAGCTTGCGGTCGAGCTTGAGCTCCATGTTGCCGGTGCCCTTGAACTCCTCGAAGATCACCGTGTCCATCGTGGACCCGGTCTCGACCAGCGCGGTCGCGAGGATGGTCAGCGAGCCGCCGTCCTCGATGTTGCGGGCCGCGCCGAGGAAGCGCTTCGGCGGATAGAGCGCGGTCGAGTCGACACCACCGGACAGGATCCGGCCGCTGGCGGGAGCCGCCAGGTTGTAGGCGCGGCCGAGCCGGGTGATCGAGTCGAGCAGTACGACGACGTCGTGGCCGAGCTCGACCAGGCGCTTCGCGCGTTCGATCGACAGCTCGGCGACCGTCGTGTGGTCCGTCGGCGGCCGGTCGAAGGTCGAGGCGATGACCTCACCCTTCACCGAACGCTGCATGTCGGTGACCTCCTCAGGCCGCTCGTCGACGAGCACGACCATGAGGTGGACCTCAGGGTTGTTGGTGGTGATCGCGTTCGCGATCGCCTGCAGCACCATCGTCTTGCCGGCCTTCGGCGGCGAGACGATCAGGCCACGCTGGCCCTTGCCGATTGGCGCGACCAGATCGATGACCCGGGTCGTGACAACGTTCGGCTCGGTCTCGAGGCGCAGCCGCTCCTGCGGGTACAACGGCACCAGCTTCGAGAACTCGGGGCGCTTCTTCGCCTCCTCGGGGTCGACGCCGTTGACGGTGTCGAGCCGGACGAGCGCGTTGAACTTCTCCCGCCGCTCGCCCTCGCGAGGCTGGCGGACCGCGCCGGTGACCGCGTCACCCTTGCGCAGGCCGTTGCGGCGTACCTGGGACAGCGACACGTAGACGTCGTCGGGCCCGGAGAGATAACCACCGGTACGGACGAACGCGTAGTTGTCGAGGATGTCGATGATGCCGGCGACCGGGACGAGTACGTCGTCCTCGGCAATGACCGGCTCGGCGTCACTCTGGCCGAAGCGGTCACGGCCGCCACGACCGCGGTTGCGCTCGCGGAATCGGCCACGCCGGCCGCGGCCGCCGCCGTAGTCCTCGTCGTCGCGATGGTCGCGCGGGCCGTTGCCTTGGTTCTGGTTGCGGTTGCCCTGGTTGCCCTGGTTGCCCTGCGACTGGCCGCTGCGCTGGCGGTCGCCGCGGTCGCGCTGGGAGTTGTCGCGGCCCTGGTTGTCGCGACCTGAGTTGTCGCGGCTCTGGTTGTCACGGCCGTCGCGGCCCTGGTTGTCACGGCCGGAGCTCTCGCGACCGGAGTTGTCCCGGCTGCGGTCCTCGCGGCCCTGACGCTCGCCGCGCCCGCCGTCCTCGGCGGCCTCGCCACCGGAGTCGCCGGCGCCATCGGCGGCCGGCCGGTTGTTGTGCGTCCGGCTCTTCTCGGGAGCGCGCGTGCCCGCGTGACCGTTGGCCGAGGCGGCGCCGGTCGACGGCGCACCGGCGCCGGACTGGGCGGCCTGGATGGCCTCGATCAGCTGGTTCTTGCGCAGCTTCGCCGTACCGGAGATTCCGAGGTCACCCGCGAGCTGCTGCAGCTCGGGCAGCAGCTTGGCGGACAGGCCGGCGGACCGGCGGCGGGCGCCGCTCGAGCCGTTGGCCGACTCGGAAGTGCTGGGGGTCGAGCCCTCGGCAGCGGTCAAAGTGCCCGCGCCGGACTCGTCGTGAGATTCGCTCACCAATGATCCTTCCTTACGGTGCGGTGCGGCCGTCCGATCTCGGCCCGGCGGCACCGGGGTCCGCCTGTGCGGCGGACGTATGTGGAGCCACTTCCCGGGAGGGGTTCACTCGCAGGGCACCCGCGGATCCAGCCTGCGGGGTCGCAACACGATCAGATAACAACTGCCTCACGTGAGGACGTCATCTGGATCGGTGCGCTGATCGCGAGGACCGCGCCCCCGTTGGGGCGGCTTGTCGCTGTACATAGCGTAGTAGGAAGCGGCTGTTCGTGCCAACAAATCGCTGAACTGGTTTGTTCCCGCGTGTCGGCGGTCTACACCCGCGGTGACGACCCTCCCGCCTGGGTTGCGGCCTGAGCGCCCTCGAGGCTGACGTCGAGGGCGAGCGCGCTCCAGCCCCGCCGGGCGAACTCCATTGCCCCCGCACGGGTTTCGGCGGTTGTCAGCGCAAGAACGGTGGGCCCGGCACCGGACACCACGGCCGGGATTCCCGCGGCCCGAAGCTCGCCGACCAGCGCGGCGGTGCGCGGCATGACCGGCGCCCGGTAGCGCTGGTGCAGGGCGTCCTCGGTGGCCGCCATCAGCAGCTCGGGCCGCGACCGCATCGCCTCGACCAGCAGCGCCGCGCGACCGGCGTTGCTGGCGGCGTCGGCGTGCGGTACGGCGTCCGGGAGCATCCGCCGGGCCGCCTTCGTCGGCGAGCTCGACCCGGGCACGAACGCAACCGGCGCGATCGAGCGGTCGACCGGCACCGACACCGCCTCTGCACGGTCGCCCTCGGTCCAGGCGATCGTCAGGCCGCCGCACAGGCAGGCCGCGACGTTGTCGGGATGTCCTTCGAGTGACGCGGCCAGCGCCAGTGCTTCGTCGTCGTCGAGCCGGTCCTTGCCGCCGACCACGAGGGAGCGGGCCGCGACCACGCCGGCGACGATCGCCGCAGCCGAGGAACCCAGGCCGCGCCCGTGCGGGATGCGGTTGGCGCACACCACTTCCAGTCCGGGCGGAGCACCGCCGAGCCGCTTGAAGGTCGCTCGCATGGACCATACGACGAGATGCCGCGCGTTGCGGGGCACGCTGGCCGCACCCATGCCGGCGACGTCGACCGACAGTCCCGGCTCGTCCGTGACGTGCACGACGACGTCGTCGTACAACGCGAGGGCGAGGCCGAGCGCGTCGAAGCCCGGGCCGAGGTTCGCGGCAGTGGCGGGGACGCGGACGCGGATCGGAGCCGCGCGGAACGCCGGACCGCTGCGACGGGCCAACGACCGGCCCTACAGCTCGAGCGCGGCGGCGGCCGCGGCGACGTCGGCGGGGATCGTGACCGGCACCGGCGCGCCGGCGATCGCCCACTCGGGGTCCTTCAAGCCGTTGCCGGTCACCGTGCAGACGATGCAGAGACCGGCCGCGAGCGAGCCGTTGTCGCGCGACTGCAGCAACCCGGCGACGCTCGCCGCGCTCGCCGGCTCGACGAAGACACCTTCTTCCTTGGCGAGCAGGCGGTAGGCGGCGAGGATCTGCCGGTCGGTCACCGACTCGATCGCCCCACCGGACTCGTCGCGCGCGGCGAGCGCCTGCTGCCATGACGCGGGGTTGCCGATCCGGATCGCGGTCGCGATCGTCGACGGGCTTGCCACCGGCGCACCGCGGACGATCGGCGCCGAGCCGGCCGCCTGGAAGCCGCGCATCACCGGCCGCCGCGAGCTGCTGCCGTCGGCGGCGTACTCCTGGTAGCCCTTCCAGTACGCCGTGATGTTGCCCGCGTTGCCGACCGGGAGGCAGTGCACGTCCGGCGCGTCGCCGAGGGTGTCGCAGATCTCGAACGCCGCGGTCTTCTGCCCCTCGATCCGGTAGGCGTTGACGGAGTTGACCAGCGAGACCGGGTGGTGGTCGGCGAGGTCGCGGGCGAGGTTGAGGCAGTCGTCGAAGTTGCCGTCGACCTGCAGCAGCCGCGCACCGTGCACGAGGGCCTGCGCGAGCTTGCCCATCGCGATCTTGCCGCTCGGCACGAGCACGGCGCAGAGCATGCCGGCGCGGACCGCATAGGCGGCGGCGCTCGCGGAGGTGTTGCCGGTCGATGCGCAGATGACCGCCTTCGAGCCCTCCTCGGCGGCCTTGCTGATCGCGACCGTCATGCCGCGGTCCTTGAACGAGCCGGTGGGGTTCAGGCCCTCGACCTTCAGCCACACGTCGCAGCCGGTCATCGCGGACAGCCGCGGCGCGGGCAGCAGCGGCGTACCGCCTTCGAGCAGGGTGACGACCGGTGTCGCGTCGCTCACCGGCAGGCGGTCGCGGAACTCCTCGATCACCCCGCGCCAGGGCGAGGTGCGCGACATGGTCGCGGTCATCCGACCCCTCCTTCGACCCGCATGACGCTCGCGACGGCGCGGACCGCGTCGAGCCGGCGTACCTCGTCGACGGTCGCGGTCAACGCAGCATCGGTCGCGGTGTGCGTCACGATGACGAGCGTCGCGTCGTCGCCGTGGCCCTCCTGGTGCACGGTCTGGATCGACACGTCGTGCACGGCGAACGCCTGCGCGACGGCGGCGAGCACACCGGCCTTGTCGGCGACGTCGAGGCTGACGTGGTAGCGGGTGACGGTCTCCCCCATCGGGCGGATCCGCAGCTGCGCGTACGACGAGTCGCCCGCGCCGCGCGCGTCGGTGAGCCGGTTGCGGCAGACCGCGACCAGGTCGCCGAGCACGGCGCTCGCGGTCGGCGCGCCACCGGCGCCGCGGCCGTAGAACATCAGCTGGCCGGCGGCGTCGGCCTCGACGAAGACCGCGTTGTAGGCGTCTCGTACGCCGGCGAGCGGGTGCCCGCGGTCCAGGATCGCCGGGTGCACGCGGACGCCGATCGAGTCGCGGCCGGAGTGGTCCGGGCCGCGCTCGGCGATCGCGAGCAGCTTGACCACACCGTTCATGTTGCGCGCGGACTCGACGTCGCCGGCGGTGACGTCGGCGATGCCCTCGCGGTAGACGTCGGCGGAGGTCACGCGGGTGTGGAACGCCAGGCTGGCGAGGATCGCGGCCTTGGCGGCGGCGTCGAAGCCGTCGATGTCGGCGGTCGGGTCGGCTTCGGCGTACCCGAGGGCCTGCGCCTCCTCGAGCGCCTCCGCGAACCCGGCTCCGGTCGAGTCCATCCGCGTGAGCACGTAGTTGGTGGTGCCGTTGACGATCCCCATGACGCGGGTCACGCGGTCGCCGGCGAGCGACTCGCGCAACGGCCGCAGCAACGGGATCGCGCCGGCGACGCTCGCCTCGCAGTAGAGATCGGCGTTGCCGCGCCGGGCCGCTTCGTAGAGGGTCGCGCCGTCCTCCGCGAGCAGCGCCTTGTTGGCGGTGACGACCGACGCGCCGCGCTCGAGCGCAGTGACGAGCAGCGACCGGGCCGGCTCGATCCCGCCGATGACCTCGACGACGACGTCGACGTCATCGCGCGCGACGAGTGACTCGGCGTCGGCGGTGAACAGCGCCGGGTCGATGGCAAGCTCGCGCTGGCGCTGCGGTCGTCGTACCGCGATGCCGGCCAGCTCGAGCGGCGCACCGATCCGCTGCGCGAGGTCGTCGTGCTGCAGCTCGAGCAGGCGGATGACCTCGCTGCCGACCACCCCGCAGCCGAGCAACGCGACTCGCATCGGCTTGACGGTCATCCCTGGTCCAGCCCGAGCAGGTCAGCGACGGTCTCGCGGCGTACCAGCACGCTGCTGTTCCCGTCGCGTACGGCGATCACCGGCGGGCGGGGTACGGCGTTGTAGTTGCTGGCCATCGAGCGGCAGTACGCGCCGGTCGCGGCCACCGCGAGCAGGTCGCCGGGCGCGAGGTCGGAGGGCAGCCAGACGTCGCGGACCACGATGTCGCCCGCCTCGCAGTGTTTTCCGACCACACGGGCAAGCATCGGCTCGGCGTCGCTGCGGCGTGAGGCGAGCACGCAGGTGTAATCCGCGTCATACAACGCAGTGCGGATGTTGTCGCTCATCCCGCCGTCGACGCTGACGTAGGTGCGGATGCCGTCGACGTCCTTGATCGTGCCGACCTCGTAGAGGGTCACGCCGGCCGGGCCGATGATCGCGCGGCCGGGCTCGAAGGCCAGCCGCGGCACGGGCAGCGCCAGCGTGGCGCACTCGCGCTCGACGATCGCGCGCAACTGCTTGGCGATCTCGACGATGTCGGCCGGGTCGTCGGCGGCCGTGTAGGCGATGCCGAACCCGCCACCGAGGTCGAGCTCGGGAAGCGTGATGCCGAGCGCGTCGCGCACCACAGCCGCGAAGCCGATGACGCGGTGCGCGGCGACCTCGAACCCCGCAGTGTCGAAGATCTGCGAGCCGATGTGGCTGTGCAGGCCGACCAGCTCGAGGGACGGCAGCATGTGGACCCGGCGCACCGCTTCCAGCGCGGCGCCGCTGGCGAGCGAGAAGCCGAACTTCTGGTCCTCGTGCGCGGTCGCGATGAACTCGTGCGTGTGCGCCTCGACGCCGACCGTGACGCGGACCAGGACCCGCTGCCGCACGCCCGCCTTGTCGGCAATGTGCGCGAGCCGGGCGATCTCCAGGTCGCTGTCGAGCACGATCCTGCTCACGCCGGCAGCGACCGCGGCCTCGAGCTCGGCGCTCGACTTGTTGTTGCCGTGCAACAGGATTCGGTCCGCCGGAACGCCGGCAGCGAGCGCCAGCTCGAGCTCGCCGCCGGTGGCGACGTCGAACGAGAGGTCCTCGCTGAGGATCCAGCGGGCGACCTCCTTCGACAGGAACGCCTTCGCGGCGTAATAGATATCGGTGTCCTCGCCAAACGCGTCGCGGTAGGCGCGGCATCGGGCGCGGACGTCCTGCTCGACGACGACGTACATCGGGCTGCCGTGCTCGGTGGCCAGGTCGCGGACGTCGCAGCCGGCGAGGGTCAGGACGCCGCCGTCGGCTCGGCCGGTGCCGATCGGCCAGACCGCAGGGTCGAGCACGGCAAGGTCGTCGGGGGGTGGGCCGAGCGGGTGCGGCGGTGCCGCGGTGTCACCGTGCAGCGCGCCGGCCGGGTGGGCTCTCACATCCGCTCCGGAGCGCTCACGCCGAGCAGGCCGAGGCCGTTCGACAGCACGATCCGGGTGGCTTCGACCAGCCAGAGCCGCGCGCGGGTGAGGTCGGTGGCGGGGTCGTCACCCATCGGCAGGACGCGGCAGGCGTCGTAGAAGCGGTGGTAGGTCGCGGCCAGCTCCTCGAGGTAGCGCGCGATCCGGTGCGGCTCGCGCAGCTCGGCCGCGCCGGCGACGATGCGCGGGAACTCCCCCAGCGCGCCGAGCAACGCAGCCTCGTGCGGGTCGGCGAGCAGGCCGGGCTGGAACTTGGCCGCATCCCCGCGATCGATGCCGAGGCTCGTCGCGTTGCGCAGCAGCGAGGCGATCCGGGCGTGCGCGTACTGCACGTAGAACACCGGGTTGTCGTTGGTCTGCCGAGCCCACAGGTCGAGGTCGATGTCGATCGGCGAGTCGCTGCTGTAGCGGGCGAGTGCGTACCGCGCGGCGTCGACGCCGATCGCGTCGATCAAGGTGTCGAGCAGTACGACGTTGCCCGCCCGCTTGCTCATCCGGACCGGCTCACCGTCCTTGATCAGGTTGACCAGCTGCCCGATCAGGACTTCGACGGTCTGGTTCGGGTCGTCGCCGAAGCAGGCGGCGACCGCACGGAGCCGGCCGACGTACCCGTGGTGATCCGCACCGAGCATGTAGATCAGCCGATCGAAGCCGCGCTCGCGCTTGTCGAGGTAGTAGGCGCAGTCGGCGGCGAAGTAGGTCCACTCGCCGTCGCTCTTGCGGATGACGCGGTTCTTGTCGTCGCCGAAGTCCATCGTGCGCAGCCAGAGGGCGCCGTCCTCCTCGAACACGCGGCCCTGTTCGGTGAGTCGGGCCAGCGCGGCGTCGAGCTCCCCCTTGTCGTGCAACGACTTCTCGTTGAAGTACACGTCGAAGACGACGCCGAAGTCCGCGAGCGACTCCTTGATCTCGGCGAACATCAGCTCCACGCCGTCGGAGCGGAACGCCTCGAGCGCCTCGTCCTCGGGCAGCTGAAGGACGTCCGGCCGGCTGGCGACGATCGCGGCGGCGATGTCGTCGATGTAGTCGCCGACGTACCCGTCCTCGGGGATCGGCTGGTGGCGGGCGGCGGCGAGCAGGGAGCGGGCGAAGCGCTCGATCTGCGAGCCGGCGTCGTTGAAGTAGTACTCGCGGGTGACGTCGGCGCCGGCTGCGGTCAGCACCCGGCCGAGGGCGTCACCGACCGCGGCCCAGCGGACCGCGCCGAGGTGCACGGGACCGGTGGGGTTGGCCGAGACGAACTCGAGGTTGATCCGCTCCTTGGCGAGCAGATCGCTCGTGCCGTAGTCGGTGCCGCTCTGGACGATCGTGCGCGCGAGCTCGCCCTGGGCGTCGGCGGACAGCGTGATGTTGAGGAAGCCAGGGCCGGCGACGTCGACCCGCTCGACCCCCGCGACGCGCCGGAGCCGATCGGCGATGATCCCGGCGACCTCGCGCGGCGGCCGCCCGGCCGGCTTGGCGAGCTGGAGCGCGGCGTTGGTCGCGTAGTCCCCGTGCTCGCGGTTCTTTGGGTGCTCGACGACGACCGATTCCGGCACCTGGACGGCAAGCTCTCCGTCGTCGACCGCAGCCTGAATCGCGGAGACGACGGCACCGGCCAGATCGGCGGGAGTCACCCTCCGAGGCTATCGGTTGCGTGATCAATCAGCCCGCGACTAACCACCCGCCACCGACCCGTCGTACGGGGTTCACGACCGCTCGCCAACGGGCGCGGGCCGCGCAGCCGCTGGTAGCCTCGCTAGGTCCCCGCCCCCGTAGCTCAGGGGATAGAGCACCGCCCTCCGGAGGCGGGAGCGCAGGTTCGAATCCTGCCGGGGGCACTCAGCGAAATCCCAGGTCAGGGCCGGTTCTCGGCTCCAGTTGTTGGTCTGCAGAATCGCGATCTTGACCACGGCGTGACCACAGCCGAGCGTGCAGTGCACAACTCGCGCATCTGTCGCTTAGAGGGGGGCGCGCAGGTTGAGTGCGCCGTATTGCCGACGAGTGGGGTACGTGGGTATCGCCGATGTCATGCCCGCGGTAGAACTCGCTCTCACCGTGCACGTCGGACTCCACAGCGGCGAGATCGACCGGGCCTGTGGATCGCTCGCCACCTACGTCATCGACCACGCCCTCGCGGTCGATGGACCGATCCGTGAGTACTACCTCGTAGGGACCAGTGGCGCACGGAGATCGGATGGCCGATCTTCCACACCGCCGGACCGACCGACACGTAACGCTCACGTCCGGCCTCACCTGAGCGACGACAGACCACTCGTTCTGGGTCTGGCTCGGACGGCCAAGCGATCGCTAGTGACGGTTGGGTCCGCCAAGACATCTGATCGGGCCGCCAGGCCTTAGGCAGCCGGTAGGCGAATGCCCGAAGGTCCTTTTGGTATGCCCGCCGGTCAGAAGGGGACGTGGGTGGCGAGCAGACCCTCGCCCACGCCGCGTCCCGTCAGGAGCCTGCAGAACTCGACAGCGTCGAGTTCGAGCACAGGCGCATCAGACGCGGGGCCGGTCCCCCACTCGCCGCCGGCCGGGCTGGTGAGGGTGAGCCGGTAGGGGCGGCCGTGGCGTCCGGCCCACTCGCGCACGACGTCATCGACGATCCGTCCGTCATGGTCGGGGGTGAGGCGCATCGCCGTGCCGGTCGCGGCGGCAATGTCCGACCGGTGCATCCAGGTGTCGCGGGTGAGGATGACATCAACCAGGTAGCCGAGCGACCAGCTCTCGGTCTCCCGCCCGGCGGCGTCGGCGTGCGACTCGATGCCAACGAGGCGACGCAGCGGGGCGGGAGTACGGCGCCGGCCGCGCGCCGCCCGCGGCCCGACCTCGGCCATGGTGGCGATCAGCTCGTCCGGGGACTGATGGGCATGCTTGGCGACCTGCAATGCGGCGAGGGCGTCGATAAACAGACCCCCCTGCCGCTTCGCGGCGCGCATCTGGCGCATCTGCTCGACGGGCGAGGCGGCGAACTCCGCCATGCCGACGGTGTGGCACACCATCTTGCGCACGTCCCAGCCGGCGCAGCACGTCGGCGCTTCCCACTGCTCTGGCGTCAGGTCCCGCAGGTGCGAGGTGTAGCGAACGTATTCCTCGGCGGCGAGCCGCATAGCGGTGGCCCGGTCGAGCGCCGGGCGGCGCCGGCTCGGGGTCGGCGTGGTGGTGATGGCGGTGGTCGACACGAGCGGTTCCCTTCCATCGTGGGTCGCGGTCATCGCCGGGCGGCGGTGCCGTGGGTCCGGGTGAACATGGCGATCAGGTCGGGCAGCGCCGCGGTGAACTGGCCGGTGTCCACGTCGGAATCAGGCCCGTTGGCCAGCTGCTGACTGATGACACCCGAGATGAGGATGAGCCAGTCGCGCAGCACGATGTCGGGGTCAGCGCGGCGAGCGATCAGGCCGGCCCGTTGCAGGTCGGCGAACCAGTCGCGGGTGGCGGCGACGAGGGCGACCGCCGGCGCGTAAGCCTGCGGCGATGGTGTGAACCCCGGCACCGGCCGCCAGAACAGCAACTGCGCATAGATCGGATGGGCCAGACACCAGGCGGCGAGTTGGCGCGCGACCGGCAGCAGCATCGACTCCAGCGGCCGGTCCCCGACCGGCACCGCGTACGATACGGACGCCTCGTCCATGATCGCCCGCGCTCCCCGCTCGAACAGCGCGTCGTAGACCGCGTTCTTCGAGGGGAAATAGCCGTAGAGCGACGGGGGGCGCACTCCCATGCGGCGCGCGACCTCACCGAGAGACAGCCCCGCTACGCCCTGCTCGGCCATCACGGCCATCGACAGGTCCAGGATCTCCGCCATCGACTCCTGCCGGCGACGCTGCCGGCGATCCAACGGCTCCGGGTCAGCTGCCACGACCAGGAGTTTGTCCTAACGGTAGTAGGAGGTCAAGTATCAGTTCGTTCGGCGTCGGCGAATGCAGGTCTCGCGGGTCGCCGATCGCGCGTCGGATTAGCGTGACGCTCTCGCTGGCAGTCGCGGCTGGGGTCGAGGGTGAGGTCGCGGAGCAGTTCGCCGTCTTCGGTGATGGCGCCGGGGTGACGCCGACGCCGAGTTGGCAGCGGTACGGCAGGTCCGCGAGCGGCTACACCGGCTGTGGCTGAAGGTCGGCGAGGATGACGGCTCGACGAAGCCGTCGAGGTCATCAACGCGTTGTCGGTCGACTGCGACGATGCGCTACTCGAGCTGAGGAAGAACCACTGTCGTGGGTTCTGCAGCACATCCTGCCTGAACTGCACCAACGCCGCCGCCTACCGGGCCTGCCAGGCGCAGACCCGCTTCCTAGCGACGGTTGATCAGTGGATCTCGATCTGCCTGTGCTTGGTGCCCTGACTCTTCGGGACGCGCACATGAAGGACGCCGTCGCGCAGCGTGGCTTCCACATGCTCCGGATCGACGCGCTCAGGGAGGGAAACTTCATAGAAGAACTTTCCGCGCACGATCGAGCGATGGCGTAGCCGGCCCTTCGGCTCGGTGACCCGCCGCTCTCCGGTTACGGTCAGCCGTTGGTCCACCACCTCGACGTTGACGTCCTTCTTGTCGATGCCCGGAAGTTCGATGTCGATCTGGTACGCGTCGTCAGCCTCTTCGATATCCGACAGCGGCGTAAACGCTTCGCGGTCGATGATCGCGGAGATGTCCGGCCAGCGGCCGTCGAACAAGCCGGAGAACTGCTGGGTCAGCCGCATGAACTCGGTGGCGGGATCCGACCGGGTGACCTCGCCCTTCCTGCGCGTGGTGGCTGGAGCCGTCATCGCGTCACCGCTGTTTTGGTTGTGTGCACCCTGAGCCATGCGCCGATTGTGCGCAGTGGGAAACCGGTGCGCATCCCTCAACCTGACGGCATGTCTGATCGGTCCGGGACCACGCTGGGCCGCTTCGGGGACCTACTCAGCACCGCATGCGCGTGAGCCTCGTCTCCCACGGCCCCACGGCGTCGGTCGTCGAGCTCGGCGAGGCGGTCCGCGTGACCGTACAGCATTACGACGTCTCCCGGGGCCAACAGCGTGGCACCGTCGGGGATGCCGATGTATTCTCCCGACGCGCGGAGCACGCCCAGCACGCGCACTCCCTCTTCCGGCAGGCTGAGCTCACGCAACGGCGTCTCGGTCAGCCAGTCGTCGGGCTGTACGCGGAGCTGACCAACGGTGTATCCGTCTCGGACACCCAGCAGCGCCGCGTAGTCCCGGATCTCCAGATCAGTCCAGCGACGGAGCAGGCGCTGAGCGAATCGGCCGAACTGACGATCCAGGTAGCCGCTGTGCGCGAGCAGGCCGAGCGCCACCAGCGTGCCGACGATGATCGCGAGCCGTTCCGCCGCCTGCCCCTGGGTCGCATGCGTGAACGACAGAAGAAGGGAGGTGATCGTGGTCGCAATTCCGGCGTTGCCGAGGATCACCAGGGTCATGATCACGCGGCGGCGGCCGGGCTCGTTGACCACGAGCTCCGACTCCGACGTGGTGAAGCCGACGCCGTAGTAGGCAGACCGCGACTGAAAGCGGGCGACGTCATGAGACAGTCCGGTCATCGTCAGCGCGACCATCGCTAGTCGGGTGATGAGCATGCCCAGCGCGACGATCACGAGCAATGAGGCGACGGCGATCATCGGTCCACCTCCGCGGGTCGGCGAATCTGTCGTACCCGGCCACGCGCTCCCGGCACCTCACTCGAACGGGTGGGGCTACCAGAACAGACGGTGTCGGCGGCCGGGCTTGCGAATCACACTCGCTGGCGGACGCACGGCGTGGTGCGCACGGAGACGGAGGCGCCGCAGCGGTCGACCGCGGATGTCGACATCGTGGTGGCAAGCCTCAGTACCGGGAACGAGCAGCGTGACGCACGGCTGCTCTCGGCCGGCTTCCTTGATCACGATCGACCCCGCCCGCTGGCGGATTGGTCGCCGACCCGGCCACACCTACCGAGATTGCGCGTCAGATGAGCGAGTTTCGCCCGGGAGGCGTCGAGGACCGTTGTGCTTCGGACGTCGAGGTGGGGGCTACCGTTGCGCCTCGCCACTTTCGCCGAGTAAGCCTCGCTGGGCAAGGCTATAGAGCAGAATCAGGGACGGCCCGGCGAGGACCACGATGGCGCCGAAGACGACCATCTCGGTGACCAAACTCGCGGTTGGTGCGGCTGCGGCGTGCAAGCTGAACGCTCCTGGAAGCATGCGGGGATACTGGGCCACGGCCCATGCCCAGAGCATCGTGGCGAAGGCGGCCGCGCCGATAACCCGGACGCCACGACCCGCGCGGACGGCGAGGAGGGTGAGCGCACTCAGACCGAGAACGCCCGATACGACCAGAAGCGCTAACGGGCCTCCGCCGGCAAAGTGATGAAACGTGAGGGAAGCGTGGGCATGTAGCTCGGTGAGCGCGGCCGCGCCGAGCCCTCCCGTCAGAGCACCGGTGACAAGCCCCCGAAGCGCGAAGTACCGGACCAGCGGACCGTCACCGCGCCGGCGGGCGTCCGCGGCCAGGTAGACCGCGGCGAGGAAGGCGAAGGCGACTACCGACAGCGCTCCGATGAGCAGGCACGTTGGCGTGGTCCAGGAGGTCACCCGGTTCCCCTGGCCATCAGCGGGCACCCGCCCGGTGACGATGGCGCCAGCTGCGGCCCCCATGAAAAACGGCGTGACCAGCGAGGAGAGCGCGAAGGTGGCGCCGGTGAGTTGCTGGAGGAAGAGCCGACGCAGCGGTTTGCGGTAAGCGAAGCCGGCACCTCGGAACACCACACCGAGCGCGACCAGGCTGAGCGGAACGAACAGGGTGGACGTCACGGCAGCGAACGCAGGCGGAAACTCGGTCCAGAACAGTACGAGCGTGATGATGAGCCAGACGTGGTTGGCTTCCCAGACCGGCGTGATGCTCTCGTCGATGAGCCGACGGACGGGCTCACCTCGCTTTGCGCCGCCCGCAAGTAGGTCCCACACTCCGCCACCGAAGTCGGCCCCTCCGGTGATCGCATAAGCGGTGAGGGTGACCCACAGCAGCGCGGCGGCCACGTCGACGGCGATCACGACCGCTGCCCGACCCGGTCAGCTGGCTCGCCTGCAGACGGGCCATAAGGGACGTCCCTGTTGTCGACTGCTGCGGTTTGTCGCCACCGTCGCCGGAATGCCAGCAGGATCGCAACGGTAGCTATTCCCAGCACCGCGTAGAGGGCGATGATTGCGGTCAGCGTGCCGGTCAGCC
The DNA here is from genome assembly GCA_035504215.1 of Mycobacteriales bacterium. Classification (NCBI taxonomy): domain Bacteria; kingdom Bacillati; phylum Actinomycetota; class Actinomycetes; order Mycobacteriales; species Mycobacteriales bacterium. The sequence goes on along the minus strand of DATJSI010000062.1, from coordinate 91,593 downwards.
CACTGGTGGTGGTTGCGGCCTGGCTGGTCAGCATGACCTTGTATACGATCCACGGCTGACGCCCGACTTCGGTGACCACCCAGCCGCATTCCATCGCGACTACCGCGGCCAGCCCACTCAGCGCCCCACCCCAAAGGAACAGCCGACTGCCGGGTAGGTCGCGCCGACGCCACCAGCTCACCGCCGACCAGGCACCCAGCACCAGAAGCCCGAAGCCGATCAGCACCATCAAGTCAAAGGAGAGGTGGATGAAGGAGACGAACGGCGCCCGGCCCGCAGCCGGGACGCTGTCCCATCCGACAACCTTTGTATTGGGGCTGAACCCGACCAGCAACGAGTCGAGGTCGGGCACTTTCAACGCTCCGGTGACGTGACCGTTGACGAAGACACCGCCGAGGTACTCGGAAACGTGCCGATGGGTACGGACCACGTACTCCATCGCCGCGAACTTCAGCGGCTGCTGATGCTCGACGGCGCGTGCCGCGGTATCCCCGACGAAGATCTGCAGGGGGGTGCACACCCCGGCAATCGTGAAGGGCACCAGGAAGCCGAGCCGGTGGTATCGGTCACGTCGACCTCTCAGCAGGCCGACCGCGTACACCGAGGCCACCAAAAACCCTGTGACCATGTAGGCGGCCAGGATCATGTGCGGGACCTCGTAGTAGGTCGCCGGATTGAAGAACACCGCGACCGGGTCCACGTGGGTCAGCCGGCCATGGGAGAGCTGGAATCCAGCCGGCTGGTTCATCCACGAATTCGCTGCTACCACCGACCAGGCACCGAGGCTACCGGCGACGGCGACCGGCACGCCGGTGCAGAAGTGCGGCCAGCCAGACAGCCGATCCCAGCCGTAAAGATAGATCGAGACGAACACCGCCTCGAGCAGGAAGAAGATCCCCTCGATGCTGAATGGGATCCCGATCGCCCCACCGAACCGACCCATCAGGCCGGGCCACAGCAAACCCATCTCGAAGGACAAAACTGTGCCGGTGATCGCGCCGACGGCCACCAGGACCGCCATCACCTGCGACCAGCGCCGAGCCAACAACAGCGCGGTCTCATCCCGTCGGCGCAGCCCCAGATAGTTCGCGACCAACACAACCGCCGGAAACGCCACGCCCAGGCAGGCCAGCACGATGTGGAACGCCAGCGTGAAACCCATCTGGCTCCGCGCCTGCATCACGTCGACGCCTACTGCAGCAATCACCCCGAAGGCCAGGGCGTGCGTGGCACCACGAACCAGGTGTTCCCACGCACCGCACCTAGCACGCCGCCCACCGCTGAAATTAGCTGAGAGAGCTGACCGACCATAGAACGGCCAAGAGCGACGCTCGACTCACGCCTCGCCGGCTGCCCCTTGATAACGCCGTTGCAGCTCGGGTCGCCGGCACGATTCCGCCAAACTTGGTCTGTCCGTCGGTGACTCCGTCGTCGACGTCGGCCTGGCGCATCCAACAACGCACCGACTCCGGTGAAATGTCGGGATCAGCCGCGACCTCGTTGACGGTCAGATCGCCGCGGCGAACGACCGTGACCACATCACGCTTGACCTCCGACGGGAACCTCTTCGACATAGCGACCTCCTTCCCGAGAGCCCGCTTCCCTCGTAAGAAATGTCAACCGAACGCGCAGCAGACCCCTCGGTCGGCGGTCAGGTCGTGGCGTTTGTCAGTGCTGGGCAGGGCCTATCTGCCCTTGAGTTGTCTGTGCCTGTCGACGAGTCTGTCAGGCGTGGCTCCTCACTTTCGCGCGACCGAAGCTTCGGACGGCAGCTGGGCATGTATGCAGGACACGGGGATCATTGATACTCACGCCAATTTCGATCTGGCGCTTGAGCATCTGTGTGGTCTGACCGACTGCGGCAGCTCAGCTCATCTGTTCATCTACCCGTACGAAGAGCAGGTCATCCCGCAGGTCCGCTCAGTCGCGCGAGAACCAGACTCCGTAGCGGGCTAGTAGTCCAAATTCTTCACCAGGTCTCCGACCGACCAGCCGACTTCCCCGTGTGCAACACATCCGAGCGCCGTGACCCTGCCAGCCGTCGCAGCACCCGGAGGGCCTCGCCGACACCTTCGAGGTCGTTGGAGACCGTGCCCTTCCGATGACACCGCCATGCCGATCGGTGACGATGACCTGCCGGACTCATGACACCGGTCACGGTCCGCGGCGGCTATCCGCTATGCGCCGAGCCGAACACTGGTACGGCGTCGTGCGCGATGCCGATGCCAAGGTTAGGGTCCAACGACCGACAACCGAGGACCAACGTCCCACCGCCGGAAAGCCAGCGCTGGTCGATGGAACCGGCTATGGCCACCACCCGAGTCCCGATCCAGCTCTGCGAGCCGGCCGCCGAGCCGATCAGCGTGTTCATTGTCGATCACCACGAGGTGTCCAGGCGCGGGTTGCGGCGGATCCTCGAAGGTGCCGAAGGTCTTCGGGTTGTTGGCGAGGCCGAGAGCACGGCTGACGCTCGCCGCAACGCGGCGCTGTCACGCGCGCAGGTGGTGATTCTCGAGCCGCAGAATCCGGACGGCGCGGGCATGAAGCTCTGTGACGACCTCCGATCGGTCGACGGTGGAGGCCCGGCCGTACTGGTCCTCACCGCCTCGATCAGCGACTCGACCGTAATGGATGCCATCCACGCAGGGGTGCGGGGATACTTGGTGAAAGACGCCACCAGTGCCGAGATCCTGCTCGCGGTCCGTGCGCTAGCCAGCGGCGGGTCGACGTTGAGCGGGCCGGCGACAATGCGCATGATGAGCCGCCTGCGGGAGCACGGAGAGACCCACTCCAGGCTTCAGTTGCTTTCGGTGCGGGAACGCGCGGTGCTGGACCTGCTCGCCGACGGCCTGAGCAACCGCGAGATCGCGACCCGGCTAGCCGTGGCGGAGAAGACCGCGAAGAACAACGTCTCGAACGTGTTCGCGAAGCTCGGGGTGCGGACCCGGACCAAGGCCGCGATGATCGGGCTGGAGGCCCGGCGCTCCACCATCGCCGGGATCTGAACCAGCCGAGCATTGCACCGCAGGCTGAGCTCGGGGTTCCGTTAGCCCGTTTGCCGCTGATCCTGCGACCAAAGGTCAGGGGCGCGGGACCAACGCCCTCTAGGCACCGGGACGTGCGCGGTCGACCATTCCACGCATGTCTGTTACCTGGGTGCAAACCTCCTCCTTCACCACGCGACGCCCTTCGCTGGGTCGCAGCGCCTGGGCGTGGTATCTGAGCGCGGGCGCTGTCGCGATCACCGGGTACTACTCGCTCGGCCGGGCCAGCGCGGGTCAGGCTGCGGTGATCAACGCGATCAACTTCACCTCGGCGATCTGTGCGGCGCTCGCCGCTTGGCGCAGCCGGGGTACCAACCGCACGGTCTGGATTGCGCTCGCGGTCGCGATGCTGCTCTCTTCCAGCGCCAACGTGCCCTACTACGCGTACCCGCTCGCGACCGGCCGATCGCTTCCCTTCCCCTCGGTGGTCGACCTGTGCTGGCTCGGTACCTACCCGTGCTTCGGCGCCGCGCTGTGGGCGCTGGCCCAACGGCGGCGCAAGTCCGACCGGTTAGGTGACGCGCTCGACGCAGCGATCCTCGCGGTCTCCGGGGCTGCGCTGACCTGGCAGTACCTGATCGCACCGATCGTGCGCACCTCGATGCCGCTGCCCGCGCACGTGGTCTCGGTCACCTACCCGGCGATGGACCTGATGGTGTTCGCGCTCCTCGCCCGTTTCGTCGTCGCCAGCGGATGGCGCAACGGTGCGCTCGGAATCCTGACCGCGAGCTTCATCTGCCTGCTGTTCGGCGACAGCGTCTACACCCTCCAGCTAGCCGCGGGCACCTACCACTTCGGCGGCGAGCCGGACGCGCTGTGGATGGGCTCCTACCTGCTCATCGGGGTCGCTGCACTGCACCCGCATGCCCGCACGGTCACCGATCACCGGCCGGTGCCGGGTACCCGCCTTTCCCGCGAGCGCGTCGTGTTCCTGTGCGCGGCGGTGCTCACCGGCCCGGCGATCCTGGTCCTGCAACCCTCGGTCAGGATCGTCGCGTCGCTGACCAGCGCCGTGTGTTTCCTGCTCGTGATGGCCCGACTCGCCGATCTGAACAAGCAGCTCGCCGAGGCCGGCGCGCAACTCAAACGGCGCGCGACCACCGACCCGCTCACCGGGCTGCGCAACCGGGCTGCTTTCTACGACCAGGCCGCACGCAGCATCAGGAACCTGGACGGTCTCGCCGCTGTGCTGTTCATCGACCTCGACGACTTCAAAGACGTGAACGACTCCCTCGGGCACGCCGCCGGCGACAATCTGCTCAGCGCCGTATCTGCCCGGCTGGAGTCGGTCATACGACCTAGTGACCTGATCGCACGCCTCGGCGGCGACGAGTTCGCGGTCCTGCTCACCGGGCTGGAAGGCGAACGTGCCGCGATCGCCGTCGGCGAACGAGTCGTCTCCGCGCTCGGCGCACCGGTCCAGCTCGACACCACCACCGTGCAGGTCGCCGCCAGCGTCGGTCTGACCTTCCGCTCCGCACCCGCGGACCTCGACGACGTGCTCCGCGAAGCCGACATCGCGATGTACCACGCGAAACGCAGCGGGAAAGGACGCGTCGAGCGTTACACCACCGACCTGGAAACCAACGCCGACGACGCCGCCCAACTCAGCCGCGACGTTCTCAACGCCGTCCGCCGGGACGAGCTCGTCCTCGACTACCAACCACTCGTCGACCTCACCACCGGCGCTCCCGTCGGGTTCGAAGCGCTCGTCCGCTGGCAACACCCCACCCGCGGGCTATTGCCCCCCGGGGCGTTCATCCCCGCTGCCGAGTCGACGGGAGCGATCGTCGACATCGGCGAGGCGGTACTCCGAAACGCCGGCCGCCAACTCCGAACCTGGCAGCAAACCCACCACCGCCCCGATCTCTACCTGTCAGTGAACGCCTCCGCATGCCAAGTCGAACGACCCGACTTCGTCACAAGAATCCGCCGGGCGCTCGACGACGCCGACCTCGCACCCACCGCGCTCGTCATAGAGGTCACCGAATCCGTCCTGATCAACCCGAACGGGATCGCCGCCGAGAACCTCCTCGACCTACAAAGCATCGGCGTCAGAGTCGCAGTCGACGACTTCGGCACCGGATACTCAAGCCTCGGCTACCTCGACCGACTCCCCGTCGACATCCTCAAGATCGACCGCACGTTCGTCTCCGGAACCGGCGGCGGCGCGCCCAACCTCACTATCCTCGACGGGATCGTCACCCTCGGAAAACGCCTCCGACTCGAAGTGATCCCCGAAGGCATCGAAGACCCCGGCCAGCTCCGCTTCCTTCGAACCCTCGGCTGCCACGTCGGGCAAGGATTCCTCCTCGGCCGACCAATGCGCGCCACAGAAGCCGACGAGGTACTCCAGACCACGTTCAGCCCACACGAAAGGGATCTGGCGACAGCCTGACTCACCGGGAAGACGATCCCTCGGATGCGCTGGCCAAGGCCATCATGGGCCACTAAGGTCAGAGCGATCCCGCCGACTCGACCGACCCGTCAAGCCGGTGGACAAACAACTCAGCCGGTTGAGCATCCGCCGCCAACAATCGGAGATGCCGAACCGCGGCATCAAGTGTCGAGTGGCCGTCGAACTCGATCAGCCCACGGCGACAACGCCAACTACCATCCGCCTGCTCCATCGCCCGGAAGAACCACCCCACCCGCACACCTTGTCCCACAATCGGCGGACCAGCAAAGGTCAACGGACCCCACCAGACAAAGGAGAAAGACCCGGACCGGAAGGGACTTTCGGCACCCTCACACTGCCCGCCTCACCCGCGGGCGGCGTTCCTAGCGGCCCAGACCCCGCCGCTGGGAACAGCCACCCGGAAATCGAGCGGCCGGAGCGTGCGGCCTCGCCCCGGGGCCGGTTCCCGAGCATTGCCGTCGAGGCGCGCCTTGACGGAGCCGCAATCGGGGGGTGAGTGTCACCCCCATCGCGGCCTAGGCGATAGTCGACTAGTCATGGCCGCCGACGCTGCGTCCTCGCCGTTCACGCTCAGCGTGGACACCAGCCGGTCGCCCGAACATCTCGTGCGACTGACCGGGGACCTGGACCTCTCCACCGCCCCTGAGCTCCGCACCCACTTATTGAACGCGCTAGGAACTCAGCAACTGGTCGCCGTCGACCTGGACGGTCTGGACTTCATCGACAGCACCGGCGTCGGCGTGCTCGTCGCGGCACTCAAACACGCACGTGCGCAGGACCGCGAACTCGCGCTGATCTGCTCGGCGGCCCGGGTATTGAGGACCTTCCAGATCCTCGGGCTTACCTCCGTGTTCCCGATCTACAACAAGGTCGACGACCTGCCCGGCTAGCGCGGGCCGCTCCGACGCGCTGGTGTTGCGTTCGTGATCTTGGGTAATGGCTCCTCATGACCGCCGAGCAACCCACCCCTACCGCCCTTTTCTGCCTCCTCGCGAAGACCTACCCCGATGTCCCAGCCGCGCAGCTGGCCGTGTGCGTGATCGAGGCTGATCGGGCCGCCGCTTGGTTCGGCCTGAACGGGCCGGCCAGGACGCGGATGGTCGAGCGGCTCGTCCAGTGCGACCTCCGCGGCAGAAACGGAGGGAGACAGTCACGCACCCCACGGTTGATACCGGCGCACCACGAACGGCGACCGACCACGCCTCGCCGGTCAGGACCCTCCTACGGGGCGGCCGGCTTCCATCACTAGTCCGGGTGCCGGATGCTGGCCGTTCCGGTCAACGCGCAGGTCGTGGTCGGCGATTCTTTCTCCACCGGCTCAGGTCGCAGCACCAAGTGACCGGACTATCTGGCCGGGGCAGGTGGTGGATCCAGCGTCCTGGCGATCACTTGCGCTGCGATCTCGTTTAGCTTGACGTTGTGACTGCGCGCGTGATGCCGCAGCGCCTCGAACGCAGCGTCCATGCTCAGCTGTCGGCGCTCGGCGAGCATGCCTTTTGCCTGCTCGATGACCACCCGACTGTTCAGTGCGTGCTGGAGCTGCTCGGCGAGCTCGACCACGCGGCGGTTTATGCGTTGGTGCAGGATCCCAATCGCCGCCGCCTCGGCTAGGAACGCAGCTTCTCGTTGAAGGGGCACTGTGGTCGCGGGCGCGATGTCGTAGAGGATTTCCAGCACGCCGATCACTTCCTCGCGTAGGCGTAGCGGTACGGCCAGAGCAGCCTGGAAGCCGCTGTCGCGAGCGGCTACGAGGTATTGCGCCCAAAGCGCTTGGTCAGCGCTGAAGTCGTCGAGGCTTACCGTGCGGCCGGATCGCATGCACTGCAGAGCTGGACCGTGGCCCTGCTCAAGTTCCGTGACTGCGAGTCTCCGGATCTTCTCGCTCGTGCTGGCCATGACGGCGAGCCTGCCCTGTTGGTCATCGAGCAGCACCACCGCGGCGGCTCCGCCGACCAGCCGTGTGGCCGCGCCTGCGAGCAGGTCGAGCTGGCCGACGAGGCCGTAGTCGTCGGTCAGGGTGTCGGTCAAGCGCAACACAGTGGCAACGATGGTGTCATCACCGCTATCGCCGTCCGCAGCCTTTGTGCCTTCCTGCTCTTGGCTCATTCGTCAGACCTCTTGTTGGGACCGGGTTCCACGTGCGTGGGGCCCGGTCGGTGCAGCAACGCAGTCTCTGCGTCGGCCAACCACCTCAGTGGGACTCGCGAATCGGGTTCGATCCGGACTGCCCGAGCGCAGCGCGATCCGCCGAGCAGGGTTTGCAACAGGGAGGCCGCACCGCCGCACCGCGCCCGGCCTTTCGTCGCTAGCAGGCACGAGCCATCGCTCAGGTCCCCATCAGGGGCTTGTGGCGGGCCTGCGGGTATGGGATGCCGACTCATCGACGGCGCGGTGTTCAGCCGACGGTCTTGGCGGTTGACAGCTGCGGGGTGCATTCCAGGAGTGCGCCCGCTGTTGCCGATGTCGATGCGCATCAATGCACTCTCGCGACTCGAAAGGATGCCCGTCATCCTGAGAACAGGCGAAAGTCCCCCCGCCAACCGAGCGCGAATTGCACCTGTGTGGATCACCCGATCGGGCGGATCGCGGCACCTATCTGGGTGAGATGGGTCCGGCAGCATCGGATAGCATCGGAACCGTTAACCCCCGCTTGAGCGGAGGGGTCCGATGGTAGAACCGGACAACCTGCACACCAAGCTTGCCTCGTTGCACGAGATCTCCGTCGAGATCGCCGCATTGCGAAACCTGTCACAAGTCCATGAACGCGCTCTGAACTACTGTCGGGAGCTAACCGACTCCGAATTCGCCTTCAGCGGACTGCTCCGCGAGACGACCGTTGGCCGGGTAGCCAACGGGCGAATGGAGGTCGGCGACCGCGTGATGGATGTGGCTGCGATCAGCGGGTTCCAGCCGAGCCCGGAGTTCTACGCACAATTCCACGTGATGTCCCTGCGCTCGAGCGTGGTCGGCGTTGTCATTCGGGAGAACCGTTCGTACAACTCCAATGATGTCGCAGCCGACCCGCACAGCGTCGGGCAGCCCGAAGGGCACCCGCCCATTCGCAAGTTCCTCGGCGTGCCACTGCGCTTGAGCGAGGACGCCATCGGCATGATTGGCGTGGCCAACAAGCCCAACGGATACGACGGCAACGACGAACAGCTGCTGTCGACCTTCGCGAATCAAGTGGCGGTGGCGGTGGACAATGCTCGTCTGTACGAGCGGCAGCGGCAGACAATCGCCGAGCTTGAGATGCTGCGTGACCGGCTAACGGAAGCAGAACGCATCCAGCTGCTCGGGAGAGAGCGAACCCGTATCGCTGGCGCGCTGCACGACCGAATCGAACAACAGATCTTCACGATCGGGGTTCGCCTAAACGGACTGCTGGAGGTCGAGCACATCGAGCGAGATGTCAGAGAACAGCTCGCCGAGACTCGCCGCATCGCCATCCAGACTGCTGACGAGGTGCGACGCGCGATCTTCACCCTCGCGGATGCCGACCACGGCGACGTGGAGCTTGCAGACGACGTGCGGACGATGCTTCGCGATGTCGAACGAACGACGGGCCTGCAAGCGCATTTGTCCGTGAGCGGCCGGCCGACCGAAGCCGTCGACCAAGTCCGCGACCTCGTTGGGCAGATCGTCAATGAGGCGCTGGCCAACATCGAAAAGCACGCCCGAGCCGAGAGGATTCTGGTGAGGCTCCGCTATCAACAGGATCGTGTTGACCTCGTCATCCAGGACGACGGGGTCGGGGCGTCTGAGCTCGTCCTGAAGACCTTTCCCGAGAGTCATCTGCACTTCGGGCTCCGCCACATCCGCGAACTGGTGATCGAGCGGGGCGGTGTGTTCGAGGCGGCAAACGGCGAGGAAGCCGGATTCGTTATCAGAACCAGTATCCCCTTCGATCGGGACGAACCGTGATCCGGGTAGCGCTCATTGATGACCACGAGATGGTCCGGGAAGGCCTGAAGGCCATCCTCGCATCCGACCCGGACTTCGACGTCGTCGCCGAAAGCGGCACCGCAGAGCGCCTCGGTGCTTTGGTCGACAGAACCCGCCCTGACGTTGTCCTGCTCGACGCTCGCCTGCCAGGGATCAGCGGTGCGGAAGCGTGCCGCCGACTCGGCGTGTCGCACCCTGGCGTCGCGGTCCTCATCGTGTCCACGTACTCCGATGACCAACTTGTCCACGAGTGCATACAGGCGGGCGCCCGAGGCTACGTCGTCAAGGACATCGAAAGGTTCGCGCTCAAACAAAGCATATGGGCCGTGCATCGCGGCGACGGAGCGGTTTCCCCGAAGATCGCGGGCAAAGTGCTTCAACGGATGCGCACTCCCGAGAATCCTCCGCGCAAGGCTCCGAGGATGCTCAGCGCGACCCAAGTCGAGATCCTTCGACTGATCGCGGACGGCTTTTCCAACCGCGAGATCGCCAAGAGGGTGCACTTGAGTGAGAACACGATCAAGTCCCACGTCCAAGAGCTCTTTCGGAAGCTCGGCGTCGGCAATCGAGTCGAAGCCGCAGTTCGTGCAAGCCGCGAAGGCTGGCTGTAACGGGCGCGCTCGTATCCTGCACAACCACGAATGTTCACAGCGAAATCTCCGGCCGAACGGTCACCGCGCCCGGCGGCGAGTTGGCCGCGCGGGGGTGAGCGTTGCCTGGCTGATTGGTCGAACGGGTGCGCTGGGCTGCCCCGTCTCACTGGTTTCACCGTCCGATCAGGTGTGACCTGACGCGGCGGCGGGACTGTGATCCACCGCGGTCCGGAGGTAGGCGGTAGCCGGCCGGGCCACGCGGCGGCGATGATCGCGTCGAACTCGGCCTCGAGCAGGTCTTGATCGTTCAGGACCAGATCAATGAACTGCTCGTCGCCTCGTGTTGTGCCACCGCAGCTTCCCATCGTGGTGCTCATGACCGTGCCGCGGGCTCAGACGTTGATTGCCTGTCGCGTGTCGGCCTTGCTTGCGATGGAGATCTTGCGCGGCTTTGCCTGTTCAGCGACCGGGATCTGCAGGGTCAGCACTCCATCGTCATAGCTGGCGGCGATCTTCTCGGTGTCGAGGTTGTCACCGAGGATGAGCTGCCGGCTGAAGATCCCGCGGGGTCGTTCGGCGGCGATCAGCTCCGCGTCGCTGGCCCGGGCGGGACGTTCGGCCTTGACCGTCACGACGTTGCGTTCGACATCGAGGTCGATCGAGTCCGGGTTGACGCCCGGTAGGTCGAACTCAACGTGAAAAGTGTCGCCGTCACGCCACGCGTCCATTGGCATGACCGACGGGCGGGCGAGGGTGCCGTTGGTGCCGAAGACCTGTTGGGTGAGCCGGTCCAGTTCGCGGAACGGGTCGGTGCGCATCAGCATCGTGTCCACCTCCGTCTTCTCCTTTCCTGATGCTCCTGAGGGCCACAGATGTTCGACTGATATGTGGCGTGCGCTATAGATTTCTTGTAACACACGTGGCACCATGATGCAAGAGTCAGATCAGAAAATTTCCGAGTAGGGGGACCGCATGGTGGGAGTACCCGCACCCGATGCCTCTCGCGGCGTGTACGGAATCTCCGTCGCAGCGGAGCTGGTCGGGATGGGGGTACAGAACCTCCGGCTGTACGAGGCGCGCGGCCTGCTCGCTCCCGACCGCACCGCCGGCGGGACCCGCCGTTACAGCGCCCACGACCTCAACCGGCTCCGTCACATCGGGGACCTGCTCGATGCCGGGCTCAATCTCGCCGGCATCGCTATGGTCCTCGACCTCGAAGAAGAGAACAGCGCACTACGAGCGGCAAAAGAGGACCACCAATGGCTCACGACCGCATCGATCCAGGCGACCAGATCCCAGAAGCGGACCTCCTCGAACAACACGCCCCGCTCAGGTCCCCAGAGCTAGCTCCGACGAGTCCACACTCGCTGACCCACCACTTCGTGTCGAGGGTCGATGAGGCCGCCGATCCAATCTGGACGAACTTGCCGCATCAGCGCATGGCGACAGCCAAGTCGACGCGTGAGCGAAGGCGAATGTAACTGCCGAGGACTGGTCCGGGCCCCACCGGGGCACTGCCGGGGGCACCGTGTGAAACCGCGGCTCAGAGCCCATACTCGTGTCCCCCCGAGGGCGGGGGGGTGGCCTCCTCCTGATCGCCTGCGGCGAGACGCAGCCTGATCTTCCGCCGTAGATAACCCGCCAGGCTTCGCGATCGACGGAAGCGTGGCCCCGTCTAGTGCTCTATCACCCTGAGCACGTCGCGCACCGGGCGCCGCGGGGTAGTAGCTGCAACATGCGCGTAGCCAAGCCGGAGGAGAACCTGCGGATAGCCCGCGGTCCCTAGTTCGCGTCGTAACTCAGCGCGCGCCGCTGGTATTTCACATACCTGCGAGTGCAGGGCGGCGAACACCCAGTGCCGAGCCGAATCGACCAGGACATGTTCAAGGGCGGATCCTGCGCGTAACCAGGAACGCTCATCGTCGCCATCGGTGACGAGCACGGCAAGCAGGCCGGGTGACGAACCGGCTTCCTCTGCGGTCCCCAGCCCTCGGCCCAAGTCGAAGTCCCGCGCCGCGAACTCAGTGGCCTGCGCCCTCGGCCGCGCCGGATAGGCCTCCGGAGGTACCCCGTCTCGGCGTCCGCTGCCGGGGGCGGGGGTCCAGTCCGCAAGTGCGGCCAGGGCGCGCTCATTCGCATCGATCGCCCCCGCTGCCTCACGGGTCAGCTGCAACACCTTGTGCCGTCTCCCCGGATCGCAGAGGTAGACGAGACATGCTTGCTCGGCCTCCGCCACACGGTGCAATTCCACCTGCAACTGCGTAGGCAAGGTCCGATCATCGAACCCTCCGCGATGAGTGTGCCGGCGCACGAGCGCGGCGAGCCGCTGCCGTTCCGCCTTGCTCGCAGGCTCCCCTCGCGCCACCACCACGCGAGCCAGCCACCGGGGCTGTCCGGGATCTGGTAACAGCAGCTCCGACCCGACGAGCCCTCGCTGACGCAGCGCCACCCGCAGGTTGAACAACGCGGCACCGCAACTGATCACCAGCTCCCGGCCATTGGGATCACCAACCGTCAGTCCGCGAGAAGTGTCAGCGAACAGGTTGAAGCCGGTGCCGTCCCAGACGAACCGCCATGGCTGCGTGTTATGGATCGACGGCGCCCGGCACGCCTGCTCGACTAGCCAGCTCACATCAGAGTCGACCAGCAGTGGAGGTGTTGCCATGTCCCATCACCGTCCCCAGCGAGCCCAGCCCTTGGACGCTCCCGGCAAGCGAGCCAGGTGTTTCCGCCCCGAGGGTGGGCAGAAGCTCCGGCCTGGTACCAGAGGCAAACGCCCCCGATGCTCCAGCCGAAGGTCACTGCATCAGGTCACGCCGGTCCAGGCGTGCAGGCAGGGACAAGTCGAGCACATTGCCAGATGACCTGCCCTCGGCGCCACGGTGTTCAAGCGGCGCGGCCGGCTCGCCAACGTTAGGCAGCCGACCCGCACGGATGAGGTTCCGGACGGTCTCCAGGTCGATCCGCTCGAGCGCCCGCAGTGCTTCGAGGCGGCTGATGATTCCCACGACCCGGCCGGCGCCAAGCACCGGAATGCTCCGGCCGCCGTCGGCGACCATGAGGGCCAGACAATAGGACATATCATCGGTAGGACGCACCGACGTTCTCGGTGCGGTAGCGATATCCGCCACCCGACGTGGCATCGAACCGGGATCGAGTTGCGCGGTCGGGCTCAGGCCGATACCTAGGCGCAGGGCGAGCGCACGCAGAACGTCGGTCTCGGTCAACATTGCGACCAGCCGGCCCTCACGATCCGTCACCGGGAGCGTGTTGACATGGTTGTCGGCCAGCAGTCGAACGGCCTCCTCGATCGGTGCGCTCGCGCGCACGGTGATCGCGGGGGCCGCCATCACCTCGGAGACCTTCACGGCGACCCTCCTACCTCGCCAGTTTCAGCCTGTATCTCGGTGGAGGTGGCGTCCAGTGACGTACGTCCCGGCGTACCGCGGCCCTAGGTCCAATCTCGTTCGGCCAGCACGCGCCGTTGCGCCCCGACCGGGCTTAGGTCGGGACGGCAAGCGCGAGGAGCGTATTGATCGCAGCTTCGAAGGGTTGAGTGCTCCGTTGTACTTGGGCGAGCAGCAGTCCCCCTTCGAGGGTGGCGAGCAGAGTGGTGGCGAGGTCGTCCGGGTCGATGCCGGGCGCGAGCTTCCCTTCGGCATTAAGCAACTTGAGTTCCTCGCCTATGGCGGTTGACCAGCGCTCGAAGCCGGCAGCGATCAGGGCCCGGGCCTCGGGGTCGCTCTCGGCGAGTTGACCACCGAGCGAACCAAGTTGGCAGCCACCTCTTGCTTGGGTGCGCCTCGCGGAAGTGATGACCATCTTCCGCCACGCTTCGAGGCCCTTCACGCTGCCGAGCACCCGCCGCTGGCGACTGACGATGGCGTTGGCCTGATAGTCGATGACCGCCTGCACCAGATCGTTCTTGTCGGGAAAATAGTGGTAAAGCTGCGAACCGCTGACCTCCGCTGCCATCTTGACGTCTTCCAAGGTGGTACCCGCGACCCCACGCTCGTGGATCAAGTCGGCAGCGGCTTCCACGATTCGTGCCCGGACCCGTTCCCCCTTGGGGGTGAGCCGCCGCCGATCACTCGTCTCGTTGACCATGCACCCACTCTAGCGATTCTGGGTTTGACAACCCAGTCTGTACTGGACCAGACTGAGTCGCTCAACCCACTCTTAGCAGTGAAGGCCAAGCACCCAGATCCCCTACTAGGAACTGAGGACCCGCGTGAGCGCATACGTACTTGTGGAGTTCACCGTCAGAGATCCGGATGTCTATCGGGAGAGGTACGCCCCCATCGCTGGGCAGACGGCCACAGAGCATGGCGGGGAGGTAATCGCCGCTGGTGACTGGGAAGTTTTGCACGGCGACGGCTCGCTCAGTTCCGGAGCCCTCGTACGGTTCACCGACAGGGATACGGCCCTCAGCTGGTACAACTCGCCCGCGTATCAGCAGCTGATCGACATCCGAAGCGTCGCGATGGACGCCCGCTTCCGCTTGCTCCAGGGCCTGCCCACGCCCACGGACGACGAGAGACGATCCGAGTGAGCGCGGTGCCGGGAAATACGGCGCTCATCACTGGCGCCAACGCCGGGCTCGGCAAGGAGGTGGCCCGGCAACTGGCCCGACGTCCCGAGTTCGCGGGGATCTACCTGGCATGCCGGAACCGATATCGAGCGAACGCGGCAAAGGCCGAGCTCGAGGCCGCGACCGGCCGAAAGATTTTCGACACCGTGCTCATGGACGTTGCCGATCAGAGCTCCGTTCGCGCTGGCCTGGCATCCTTCGACGGATCGATCGACGCGCTGGTCATGAACGCTGGTGTCATCGGCCCGCAGACGCTGAGCCTAACTGCCGACGGCGTCACCATCGTGTTCGCGACGAATGTCCTTGGTCACGTTGTCCTCCTCGAAGAACTCCTGGCCGAGGGCCGGCTTAGCCAGGTTGCGGTGTTTGTCGGAAGTGAAGCAGTCGCCGGAGTTCCGAAGTTGGGAATGAAGCGGCCATCGTTCGACTCAACCTCCGCCGACGAGCTCGCAACAGTCATCGATGGCAGCTTCTTCGCCAACCGAAAGCCTGACTTCAACCTGGCCTTCGCACAGGCCAAATACATCGGTGCCCTATGGATGGGCTTCCTCGCCCGCCAGCACCCCGACCGCCGATTCGTTACCGTGAGCCCCGGGAACACCACCGGGACCGGAGCTGCCAGCGGCCTTCCCTTACCGATGCGGGTAGCCGCCAAGTACGTCATGCCCGCCTTTGGTCTCTCCCACAAGCTCGACGTGGGCGCGAAGCGGCTCGTCGACGGCGTCACCGACCCGGCCCTGTCCAGCGGCGTGTTCTACGCCAGCCCGGAGAACAAGTTGATAGGTCCCCTGGTCAACCAAGCCGACTTCTTGCCCGATCTGGCGAACACCGCGTTACAGGACCACGCCAACGAGGCCATCCACCGTTTCATCTCATGACGGCCGCTCGACCGGGGGACAGGCTGGCGACGGCCAGCGAACCGTCTCCCGATCGGCTCGGCCCACTACACGCAGTAAGCACGAGCGCGGTTACCACGGCGAGGACCCCCAACCCACCTGATCGTCGGACAGCCATACCGACTCAACGCGCAACAGGCCTGCGCGTACTACACGCTCTCCGCCGGCGCCAGTCCGACCCGCATGAAGGGGCTATCGGCGTGAGCGGGATCGGAGGGCACGCAAGGCTATAACTGGCCCCTCGACCAGCAGGTCGCGGTTCGTATTGTGGGAACTGACGGACGCGAGACTGGACTCGAACCGACGGCACGCCGGTCAACCCATCGGATCTCGACCAGCGGCCAGCCTCTACCAGCCGGCGCGCGCCGCACTTTCGCGTGCGACGCGAGCCGAACGGCCTGCGCATCGTTATCCCCGTCGCACCAGGCCGATCAGGGCGGCGTACCTTTGAGGCCTCAGCGCAGGTCAACGCCAGAGCTCAATCGCAGGAACCTGCGGAGGACTGGTCCGGGTCCCACCGGGGGCACGTTTGTGAATCCGCAGGGCGGCCGACTACACCGTCGGCAATCTGGGGGGAAGAATCGTCGTGACGGAACCGACACGTGGCTTTCTGGGCCGTACGCATCGTCAGCGTGATCCTCGGTTGCCACCTGGCCAGTACGACGCCGGGCAGGACTGGCCGGTGTTAACGGCAGAGGTGACCCCACGGCTCGACACCTCGACGTGGACCATGACGGTCGACGGGCTGGTCCGCGAGTCACGCTCCTGGTCCTGGGAAGAAATGCATCAGCTGCCGGGCTCGGAGTTCGCCGGCGACATCCACTGCGTCACGACCTGGTCGAAGCTCGGCACGCGCTTTGGTGGCGTAAGCGTTGATGAGCTCCTGCGCCTCACTGGCCCGATGCCGCACGCAACCCATGCCCTGGCTACGTCGACCACCGGATACACCACGAACTTTCCGCTGGACCATCTCACCGGCGGCAAGGCGTGGATCGCGTGGACGTACGAAGGTGAACCACTCCCCCGCGAACACGGCGGTCCGGTGCGCTTGCTGGTGCCACACCTGTACTTCTGGAAGAGCGCGAAGTGGATCACCCGGCTGACGTTGCTCGACCACGATCAGCCAGGATTCTGGGAACAGAACGGTTACCACGACCTCGGCGACCCGTGGCTCGAGCAGCGGTACCAAGGTGACTGATCCGCTCGGGGTTCAGCCGGCGCCGACCGGCGGGTGGCGACGCGCGACCGTCCGTGAGGTTGCCCACCCGACCCCACACGCGGTCCTGCTCCGCCTCGAGGTGCCGGATCGCATTGACCACCTTCCCGGCCAGCACTATGTGATCCGGCTGACCGCTCCTGATGGCTACGTCGCCCAACGTTCGTACTCGGTGGCATCCGCCCCGTCGGACCCACTGATCGAGCTGTTCGTCGAGCGCCTCGACGACGGAGAGGTCTCGACGTACCTCGCCGACGTCGCCGCACCCGGCGACGTTCTCGATGTCCGGGGCCCAATCGGCGGCTGGTTCGTCTGGCGAGGCGACGCGCCCGCGGCCGGAGTTGGCGGTGGATCCGGCGTCGTTCCGTTGGTCGCGATGCTCCGTCACAGCCGGCACCTTGGCCGAGGAGAACTGCTACGGCTCGCCGTGTCATCTCGGACCCTCGCCGAGCTCCCGTACGCCGACGAACTCGCCGCTCATGGCACCGTCATCGCGCTTACTCGCGAGGACAGCGCGAGCGGCCGCCCGCGCGGTCGGCTCAATGCCGCGGATCTCCGACCCGTATTCGATCGTGCTGATGACTCGTACTACATCTGTGGCTCAGCCGGGTTTGCCGAAGCCATCAGCGACCTGCTCCTCGACATTGGAGTTGCCGGCCAAAAGATCCGGGTGGAACGCTTCGGGCCCAGTGGCTGAGACCGTCCGAGCGCGTCGCGCATGATCGTCGTCATGGGCGGTCGGGGTCAGACGTCGATGGCCTGCCTGCGCTCACCGTTGTTCGTGATCGAGATCTTGCGCGGCTTGGCCTGTTCGGCGACTGGGATCTGCAGCCCGAGAACACCTGCGTCATAACTGGCCTGGATGCGCTCGGTGTCGAGGTTGTCACCGAGGATCAGCTGCCGGCTGAAAATGCCGCGCGGACGCTCAGCCGCGATCAGTTCAGCATCAGTCGCGCGCGGCGGACGTTCCGCCTTGATCGTCACCACGTTGCGTTCGACATCGAGATCGATCGAGTCCGGGTTCACTCCGGGCAGATCGAACTCGACGTGGAAGGTGTCTCCATCCCGCCAAGCGTCCATCGGCATCACCGAGGGGCGCGCGAGGGTCCCGTTGGAACCGAAGACTTGCTGGGTGAGCCGGTCCAGCTCACGGAACGGGTCGGTGCGCATCAGCATCGTGTCCACCTCCATTGCTCCTCTTCTCTCGGATGCTCGTCGCCAAGTGGCCCGAGAGTCGGACCTATGGCATGCGCTATAGATTTGATATAGCATGTGTATGATGGCAGCGCAAGCGGCTACAGCGAAGAATTCGGCCGGCGAGAGAGTGGCAGCGTGACAGGCACCGACCCTGACCGCGCGCGTGGCGTGTACGGCATCTCCGTAGCCGCTGAGCTGGTTGGCACCGGGGTGCAGAACCTTCGCGCCTACGAGGCGCGCGGACTGCTCGAGCCGGAGCGCACCGTGGGAGGCACCCGCCGGTACAGCGCTAACGACCTTGATCGATTGCGCCGTATCGGCGACCTGCTCGACGCTGGTCTCAATCTGGCCGGCATCGCCATGGTCATGGAGCTGCAAGACGAGAACAGCAGGCTGCGAGCCACGAACGCGCGACGCCGAACCGCTCAATAGCCTGCGGGCATCGAGCGTCGGTGATGTATGCGAGGGCCGCGACTGCCCGTGACGGTGCTATCGCGTCGGTGGGCGTCTTGCCGGACCAATTGCCGTGTGTCGCGACCGAATCGGAAGCAGAGTCAGCTCGGCGCTGGCGAGTGCCGAGTATCGAGTGTCGGTGTGCCTGCCGGTGGCGAGAGAACAGTTCATGCGTCGACCGCAAATACTCGACGGGGTCCAGGGAGGCCTTTGAATTCGCGGTCGCCGGCGTCGATGAACCGGACGCCGGAGCCCGCCAACAGGTCCCGCACGGTTCCCGACGTAAGTATCTGACCGCCCTCGGCCGAAGCGGCGATTCGAGCAGCAACGTGTACGGCGATGCCGGTTAGCTTGTCGCCGGATTGCTGACACTCACCTGAGTGCAAACCGATCCGTACTTCCAGGCCCAGGCGACTCACCGAAGCACGACAGGCACTCGCACAGCGAACCGCCTGCGCCGGGCTCGCGAATGCGGCGAGGAAGCCGTCACCTGCGGTATCGATCTCTCGGCCGTCGAATCGCGCCAGTTCACGGCGGACGGCTGCATGGTGTCGGTCGAGAAGCTCTCTCCAGCCTCGGTCGCCGAGCGTGGCGGCCTTTTCGGTGGAGCCGATGATGTCGGTGACCATGACGGTTGCAAGAATCGCCGGAGCCGCCGTTCGCTCGATTGCGACGGACGCCAGCCGCTGAAGCCGTACGGCGCCTACCCGCGTTGCGATCTCGTGGGCGGAACGTGCCGCCCGCTCGCTGGCGTCCCCGGTGTCCATTGTCCACTCGAGGTCGGCCAAGCCGAGCCAGGCTTCGGTCTCTCGCGCCGGGCACGGCATCGCGTTGTACCGCCTGATTGCATCAGCGAACAGCTCGCGGGCGCTCTCGTTCCTTCCCGCTGCGACAGCTTGGTGGGCCTCGCACAGCCGCCACGCCGCGACATTGTGGGGGTTCCGGTCATTCCCGGTTAGCCGATCAATCTGCGTCAACCACTCTCGGACCTCCTCTTCCAGGCCAGCGGCAGCGAGCGCCGCGGCGCACTCGGGGGAGAACATCCAGTGACTGCCGACCCGCTTGTCGGGGTACGTGGTGGTCTCAAGGACTTGTAGGAAGACCGGGAGCGCAGCCTCGATGCCGTCGGCGTGCAGGAGTTCGCGCGCGCGGGACGCGAGCGCGGGCGCGATGCGTTGGTTCTCGGAGGTGCCGGAGGCCAGTTCGCCGAGCTCCGCGGCAATCGCAGCACTCATGGGATCGGCAGTTCGGTCGGCAACCTCGTACAGCGCAGTTAGTGCGACCACCCGTGACGGCACATCACTGGTGCCTCGAGTCTGCTCACCCAAGGCCCGTGCACGGTCGTAGTCCCCGATCAAAGCGAGCAGCCAGGCGTAACCCGCACCCACATACCGTTCGATCGGTGCGTAACGCTCACCGAGTTCGTGGGCTCGTGCGAAAGCCTCTCGAGAGCGGTACAGCTCGCCGCCCCACAACATCGAGTAGCCCGCATTTGTGGTGGCGTTTCGCTCCGCTTCGACGTCGTTTGCGGCCAGAGCTGCAGCGAGGGAAGCGGAGTAGGCGGCGTCAAAGTCAGGCCCGAGCGGGGTGGTCAACATCCGAGTGCCATGCAGCCCGGATAGGGCACTGGAATTGCTGGAGTCGTGAGCCAGCGATATGCCCCGTTCAACTAGCTCGGTCGCCTCGTCGCCGCGATCCATCAGGGTGAGACGACGCGTGAGGTTTCGCAGCGCGGTTGCCTCTGCATAGTCGTCGCGACCACGAACCAGGTCGTAAGCCTGCTGGCACATAACCAGCGCTCCTGCACCATCACCGCTGAGATAGCGCTCATTTTCCAGGACATGGACGGCACGAGCTTCACGGATCGGGTCATTCGCGGAATGGGCCCTGCGCCTGGCTTCGGTCGCGAACGCTATTGCAAGCCGGCGATCCGCCGCGTCCACAACGCCCTCAGCGGCTTCGAGCAGCAAGTCGAGCCGCTGCGGGGCGTCCGGACCGAGAAAGCCCAACGCTCGGTCCCACTGCCTACCCGCCTCATCCGTCGCGAACGTCGCTGATGCAGTTCGGGCGGCCAGTATTCCGTACTCAATAGCTTTGCCCACCTCACCTGCCGCCGTGAAGTGGTCGGCGAGGACTGACGCACGGGCAGGGAGCTCATCCGCGCGCGCCGCAACCACCGCATTCGCGATCGCTGCCCGCGCTCGCTGGCGATCAGGACCGACCAGCTCCTCAGCGAGAGCCTCACGAGTGAGCGCATGACGAAAGACATAGGTGGTCAACGCGCCCTCGTTCGCCTCCGACAGGATCTGGAGCCGCAGGCCCGCCCGGATCGCTGCCTCCACTGCCTCGATCGTCTGCTTCGTGGCAGCGGCGAGGACATCCACTTCAAGCACTTCGCCGGCGACGGCTGCGAACTTCAAGATCTCAAGCTCATCGTCGCTGAGAGTCCTGGTTCTGTGGAGTAGCGCATCGCGGACGGTCAGTGGCATGTGGATGGACGACAGGTCGACGCGCCTCCAGTCCCCGGCTGCGCGGTAACCCTCGCCTGAACCGATCAGTCCGGTCATCAGCTCCTCTATGAAGAACGGATTTCCGCCGGTGCGGTCAAATACCGCGCGCGCAAAATCCTCTCCGACCACCGTGCCGTCGAAGATCGCCGCGAGCATCTCTGCTACCTCACGGCTGGACAGCGGTGCGAGTCTTATCTGCTCAAGGCGGCGCTCCCGACCCAACTCGGTCAACAACACTTGGAGGGGATGGCGACGGTGCATCTCATCCGGCCGATAAGTGCCGACGATCAGCACGGGTAGGTCGTCGATCTCGCGAACGAGGCTGCTGAGCATCCGGAGGCTGTCGGTATCGGCCCAGTGCAGATCCTCGAGCAGAAGAACCGCGCCGTCCGGACGGCTTACGCGACGCAGTAGTTGCCAGACGGCGGCCGCAAGATCATCCGGAGTCGGCGTCGACGTCCCGATATCAAGGC
This sequence comes from Mycobacteriales bacterium, assembly GCA_035504215.1. NCBI lineage: Bacteria > Bacillati > Actinomycetota > Actinomycetes > Mycobacteriales > Mycobacteriales bacterium. The sequence continues at coordinate 70,259 of DATJSI010000062.1, read as the reverse complement.
TCCGCGCAATCTCGGGCACCAGCACCGCAGCCAAGGTCGCGGGTGGCGCGAAGAGCTCGCCGATCGTTGCCTGGTCGAGCACGCGAACCCACCGCCGCAGTGCAACCGCGAAAGGCTGGTACGCCGTCGCACCGTCGCCCGCGCAACCGCCCACCATCCGACGGAGACCACGCGCCTTGGCCAGGTCCAGAGCCTCGGCCGCCAGCCGTGACTTACCCATCCCTGCTTCCGCTGCTATCAGCAGCAGCGCGCCACGTCCGCTGGACTCAAGCCGTGACAGAGACCTGGCGATCGCCGCCATATCGGCTTCCCGCCCGACCCGCACCGGGCAGAGACCGGAGTCCGCGACCACGGGACAAGTTTCGCCTATCACGGCCAGTCGGACACGCTGATCGCGCCGCAGGCGCGAACCTCGTCATCGGCCAGCGAGTGAGCAACCCAGCCCGGGTCGTGCTGGTCGTGCTAGCCGTACCCCCGATTCGGGTGTCTGCACGACAGACGTCTCCCCCGTTCGTTGCGAACCTGGAACAGGCGACCACGACGGTTGCTAGCGAGGATCAAAGGAGGCAGTCATGTACGACGAACGCGAGCACCAACGATCGACCGGGCGGATGGCTCCGTCCGCCGCCAGGGGCAGCTTCACGGCGTTCGGGGCGCGGCACGTGAAGGGCGTGGCGATCAGCCGCTGGGTGGCCGCGATCTGTTTCGTGATTGCCGGGGCAGTACTCATGGCGCTCGGCTACTGGCTGGGCGCGCTGTTCTTGCTGCCCGCGGTCGCGAACGGCTCGCTCGCCTACCTGGTCCCGCGCTGGAACCTCCGGGACGCGACGAACAACGCCCACCTCTCGGCGTAGCGTCTCGACAATGACCGGCGCAGGCCCTTCGGAGGCCAGAGGCACCTTCACGGCGTTCGGGGCCAAGCACGTGAAGGGCGTGGCGATCAGCCGCTGGGTGGGGGCGGTCGGCTTTGTGATCGCCGCGGCAGTCCTCATGGCCTTCGGCTACTGGCTGGGCGCGCTGTTCTTGCTGCCGGCTGCACTGAACGGCGCGCTCGCCTACCTCGTCCCACGGTGGAATCTGCTCCGGGATGCCCCGAAGAACCTCGAGCGCGTCCACGAGCTACAACGGTCTCGCGCCCTCGTAGTAGACGATGCGGCCGCCCGGCTGCGCCGGATCGAACAGGACCTGCACGACGGGGCGCAGGCCCAGATGGTCGCCGTGGTCATGAAGCTGGGGCTTGCTCGCGACCGGCTCAGCGCCTCGGCCGCCAGATCCGAGGGGACCGATCTCGATCGAGCGCTGGAGCTGGTGGACGCCGCCCGCCACGGAGCCATGGAGGCGATCGCGGAGCTTCGTGACCTCGCGCGGGGCATCCACCCGCCCGCCCTGGATGAAGGCCTCGATGCGGCCCTCGCCGCCCTCGCACAACGAAGCGACCTGCCGGTTGAGCTGGTCGTCGACCTTCCTGATCGTCCGTCCCCTGCCATCGAGACGATCGCGTACTTCTGCGCCGCGGAGCTGCTGACGAACGCGGCGAAGCACAGCGGTGCCCGGCGCGCCACGGTGCAGGTGCAGCACCAGCCCGGCCTCGTGACAATGCGCGTCAGCGACGACGGCGCAGGCGGCGCCCGGCTCGTCCCAGGCGGGGGCCTGGCCGGCCTCGCCGAGCGGGTCAACACCGTCGATGGCAGGCTGCAGGTCGAAAGCCCGGCCGGCGGCCCGACCGTGGTCACCGTCGTACTGCCTTCCCGAGTCTGACCCGAAGGGGACGTCGAATGCGGGTCGTCATCGCCGAAGACTCCGCCGTTATCCGCGCCGGGCTCGTCGAGATCCTGGCCGACCGGGGACACGAGACGGTGGCCGCGGTCGGCGATGCAGAGGCGCTACGAGCAGCCGTCGACGAGCACGAGCCGGACGCTGCCATCGTGGACGTGCGCATGCCTCCCGACTACACCGACGAAGGGGTCCGGGCAGCAATCGCCATCCGCCGCGACCACCCCGGCACCGGAGTGCTCGTCTTCTCCCAGTACATCGAGACCCGCCACGCCGCCGAGCTCCTCACTGCGCCGTCCGGCCGCGGTGCCGCCGGGATCGGATACCTCCTCAAGGACCGCGTCGGCGATGTCGGCGAGTTTGTCGACGCGCTGGCCCGGGTGGCAGCCGGCGGCACCGCTCTCGACCCCGAGGTCGTCACACAGGTGCTCGGCGCCACCCGGCGTACCGACGACCTTCAGACGCTCACGCCCAGAGAACGCGATGTCCTCGCCCTGATGGCCGAAGGCAGGTCGAACGCTGCCATCGCCAGCAGCCTCGTGATCTCCGAGCGAGCGGTCGAGAAGAACGTCGCCAACATCTTCACCAAACTCGACCTGCCGCCCTCGGACGCCGACCACCGGCGCGTGCTCGCCGTCCTCCGCTACCTGGGGTCGTAAGCCTGGCCTCAAATCCGTCGTCGCATGCGAGGCTCGTGATGCGCCGCGGCATCCTCCCCCTCGAAACTTGCGCTCAATGCGGCTCAAGGTGCGGACGTCGGCCGGTCGGAAGTACGGTCCTGCCGTAGCTCGACTCGACTTCGAATGCGAGCGCCGCATAAAGCGCGACAGCGAACAAGACCAGCCCGCACACGCCTGCCGCCAAGCGCCAACCCTCTGTGCCCGCAATCTCGTATGCGCCCGTCAAGTCGAAGCGCAACGACGCCAGACCCATCACTGTCGCCGCCACGCCCTTTGTCAGTGAGCCGACCGCCGCTGGGACCAGCAGCCCGCCGGCCGCACCGATAAGCAGCAGACCAAGCCCGGGACTCAACTGGCCGGGTACGCCGGTGAACATGGCTGCACCCAGCGCCAGCCAGGTAGCCGCCAAGACACCCATCCCGGTCGCTGCGACAGCATCCCGCGCCACGAAGCCCATCACCGCACCGATCGCCTGCAACGGCACGGGAAAGACCATGAGAATCAGGCCGACCGTCATCCAGTCGGCTCCCGACGATGGGATCCAGTGCAACTGGAGCCCGGACGCGGTGAGCGTGGCACCGGCGAGGCCGATGAACCCGAGCGGCAACGGACTCGGGAGCGGCCGTGGCACGACCTGGACCGAAAACGACCGATCGGGTGGGCGCCCCTGATCGGACTGTGCGGACCACACGGTCACCGAAGGGTGCCCTTTCTAGGACTTCCGAGCGGTGGCCTTGCCGCCCTTACGGCCGGCGTCCTTCTTCTGGGCGGTGGTTCCACCCTGCTTCGCCGTTGATCGTCTACTGCCGGAGCTACCGCTCGAACGCCCGCCGCGACCAGAGGCGCCCTCGGAGTTCGCGATCCGAGCAGCCCGCTGCTTGGACATTCCCTTGTCCTTGAGCGCCTCGTACTGCTTCTCGTTCTTCACGTTGGCTGACTTGCTGGGCACCGAATACCTCCTTTTGGCGTGACAACGACGACATAGCCGCTTCCTGCCCCAGCAAACGCGTGGCCGTTCGTGCGACGCGTTCCGCGCGCGAGGTATGGCGGTCGTATGATCGGGTACTTCAGTAGCACGCGGTTGACCTATCAATATGGTCGGCTTCTGGGGGGGACGGCCGACCGGACGTACAGCTCGGGGTGCACATGGCCTCATCACAGTTAACCCATCGGACAGCCCTTGCGCAGGTCAGCAGAGCACTGCTCGCAGCGGTCGACACACTTCTCGCTGAGTTCCCTGAGGTGCCGTCAGCGATCGTCTACGAGAAGATCGGCGAAGCGCGAGGCACCGCCGCCGGACATCTGCCGGATCTCGCTGCCTATCAGCACGCGATCGAGACCGAGGCCCGCCGCCGGCTCCAGTACAAGTCGAAGGCCTCGTAGCACCTAAAGGCGTGCCGGGTCATCCGACGAGGAACGAGGGCTGGATGCCGCCGGTATGGCTGACCGCGCTCGCGTGGGCGGCGCTCATCATGGTGTTTGTCTGCGCAGGCCGCCTAGGGGCATGCCCGGTCCCGAAGAAGATCATGTAGCCCCAACGCCGCCAACACCTCGCCGATCTCCGCAGGGCCGCTGCCTTTGCGGGCCATGAACTCGCACACAGTGATCGCAGCGCGGTGGCGTATATCGAAGGACAGGGCCATGACTTCGAAATCCACAATGCGCTGATCTATCTCGGCGTAACCAGGTGGACGGGCGCGCATCGCGAGTCTCCTCTCTCCTTCCTGGCTGTCGTATCCAGCCTGGGCCGGCGTACTCGTCGCTCTGCGCATGTGCACGCGCCAACGCCATCGCAGGACATGTTTACGAGCGCCGTACGAGGCGACACACTCGTCGTGCAAGCACAGCGCCGGATCAATATCGCGAACGCCGTGCAACCCTTGCTGCGATGGACTTTCGCCAACCAGCGGTGCCAGGCTCTCGGCCGTAGCCTCCCCGGTCGGGCCCGGAACCCACCCCATCGACGACGCGATCAGCTGCCTCGCCAAAGTGAGACCCGGCCGTGAGTTCGGCACGACCGAGATACGTCAGCGAGGTCGCGACCGCCGCGGCGGTCAGCCTGTCGGCATTCGCGTCGCTCGCCGATGCGGCAGAGAAAATGGCCGCGGCCGGCGTCGCCGACGTCATCGTCTACGATGCCGACACGGTCCGTGGAGTCGTCACCGACTGGGACATCATCGTCCGTGCGATTGTGGAGCGCCGCAATCCGACCAAGACACGCCTTGGCGAGATCTGCCCGCGGCACCAGTTAACGATCGATTGCAGCGCGACCGTTACGGAGGCTATCGCCCTGTTGCACGCGCGATCGACGCGTCGGGCCCCCGTGATCGAGAACGGCAGGCCTACCGGAATCGTGACTGCTGCCGCGCTCGCCCACGCCAGATCGATTCCCGCCGATGGCGAGGACAGCAGCGTAAGAGCGCCGACTGCCCTCCCGTAAGACGGTCGGAGCCTCCTGTATCCGTACTGGGAGAGAAGGGCCTCGACCTCCATCAGTGGCGCTTACACCGCTCTTGCCGCTTCCTCCGGTGCTTGGCGGAATGTCCGCAATGGCGCTGGGTGCGCCGGGAGGCAGCGCTGGGAGACGCGATTGGCGCTCCCGGCGGCGTGCTCGCCACAGCGTCACAGTCGGTTTTTGGGGCGCGATCGCAACTCGCCGATGCACGCGGGGAGGCAGACGCACCGTTCGTGTCGACGCCGTTCCCATTGCCACTGTGAGCGCCGCATCCAGCCACCGTCGCGAGGCTGATGAGCAGGAGCGCGCAGCGCCGAGTGTGCATACAAAAGGGATTACCCGTACGAAGCGACGCAACACCGTCAGTGCACGTTCTCGAGCCGAGGCATCCCGCTGGACGCCAGCGTTGGGAGGCGCAACGGCGCGCGAGCTGTCCGCCTCAGGCCGGAAGCGAGACGAGGGTACCAATGCATTGACGCGGCCGATGGGCTGTTCGGGCTAGTCAGTCGGAGGTTCACATCGCCCGATAGGGCTCTAAGAGGTGATGGCCGGCGTGGCTGCTAGACGATGGTCGTCTAAAGGGTTCGATGTCGGTGTCTTCCTCGCCGGCTCAACCCTCGGCTTGTTCTGCGTACTGCACTGGGCACTCGCCGGCACGGATCGAAGCCTCCAGGCCGTCGCCGCCATCCCGCTGGTCGCCGTACTGTCGCGTTATCCGCTGGTGCTCCGTCCCAAGGAGGACACCGGCGACGTCGTGATCGGCTTCGAGGCCAGCGCACTCGTCTTCCTGGTGTTGACGGTGCCGGTGACCCAAGCGCTCGCCTTCTGGTCGATCGGCGAGCTCGCCGCACAGGCACTCACCCGAACCAGCATGCAGACGCGGCTGTTCAACATCGGCGTAACCATCCTCGGCGGCGGCGCAGCGGCGTGGGTAGCGACGCTTCGCCCGCAGCTCACGGTGTTGTCGCCGATGCGCCTCGGGCTCCTGATGCTCGGATGCTCCTGCTACTTCCTCTTCGACCTCCTCACGACCAGCGTGTCGTTGGCGATCGAGCACAGAACCTCGCTTCGCAGCGCAGCGCCATGGCGGTCGATGTGGCTCGGCCTGGCCTGCTTCGTCGGCGTCGACACCCTCGGCTACCTCGCCGCTCTGCTCGACCACGACGAGTCGACATGGACGTTGGCGCTGCTGCTCGTTCCCATCGGCACGATCCTCGTCGCGGTCCGTTCGGTCAGCCAGTCACACCTGGCCCAACTTCAACTGTCCGGCCTGTTCGAAGCGGCCACCGAAGCTCCGGACTGGTTGGATACCGATCAGGTCGAGCGGGTCCTGACCACCACGGCCCAACGGATCTTGCGTCGAACGAGAGTGACGTTCCGAGCCGAGTCGCCGCCCCTGCCGGCGATCGGTGCACTGGTGTCCTCGCCAGGAGCGCCCGACCGCTACCTGGTGGCCGAGCACACCCGCTCCCCCTACCGCTTCGACAACGGCGACCGCCAGACACTCACGGCGCTGGCCGCGCTGGGCCAGGCTGCGCTGCATCGTCAGCGCATGACCGAGGAGATGACCTACCTCGCTCGTCACGATGTGCTCACCGGACTGGCGAATCGAGTCCTGCTCGCCGAGCGGCTCGACCACGCGCTGTCCCACCGCCGTACGACGGTCGCCTTGCTGTACTGCGACCTAGACGGGTTCAAGGCGATCAACGACCGGTACGGGCACACTGTCGGCGATCGGCTTCTCGTGACCGTCGCGCAACGACTGAAGGACCTGTTGCGAGCGGGAGACACGGCCGCCCGGATCGGCGGAGATGAGTTCGCCATCCTCGTCGACGACGCGGGAACCACCGCGCACGCCGAACAGATCGCGGATCGAATCCTCGAATCTCTGCGGCGACCCTTCCACATCGACGGCGCGACGTTGCGGATCGGAGTGAGCATCGGGATCGCCGTATCGTCAGGTGCCGAGACCGGCGAGGAGCTGCTTCGCGACGCCGACACCGCGATGTACTACGTCAAGTCGCGGCATCGCGGCGGGCTCTACCTGTTCCACACCGACCTGCGCAGCGAGACCCTGCGCCGCCTGGAACTCCAGGACGACCTTCGCCAGGCCATCGACGAGGACCGGATCGAGGTCCACTACCAGCCGGTCGTCCAACTTGCCACCGGACGAGTGGAAGGCTTCGAAGCTCTCGCCCGCTGGACTCATCCCAGGCTGGGCGCGATCAACCCGGAGGTGTTCATCCCGCTGGCCGAGCAGATGGGACTCATCTCCCGGCTCGGGCATCAGGTGCTCCGCAAGTCGGTCGAGACCGCGCGCGAGATGGCGATGCAGGCCGAGCGTGCCTTCAGCATCGCCGTCAACGTCTCGCCCCTCCAGCTCGAAGACGCCGACCTGGTTCCTGAGGTCGCCAACCTCGCGCGCGCGTACCCGCTCGTCAGCCTCGTTCTCGAGCTCACCGAATCCACCATGATCGGCGACAGTGTCGCGCTCGACGCGTTGACCGCGCTACGCGACGCGGGCGCCGTCCTCGCGGTCGATGACTTCGGTGTCGGCTACAGCTCGGTGTCCTACTTGCACCGGCTGCCGGTGGACATGATCAAGGTGGACCGCTCCTTCGTCAGCGGCATGAGCGACCCTCGCACCGTCGTTCTGGTCGAGGGAATCATCGCCATGGCCACCGCGATGAACCTCGGTGTCATTGCCGAGGGCATCGAGGACACCGCCGCGGTCGGAACGTTGGCCATCATGGGATGCCAGCTGGGTCAGGGCTTCTTGTTCGGGCGACCGCTGCCTCGCGACGAAGCAATCAGCATGGCCAGGCAGGGCCTGCTCAGCCCACTCCGCGACCTGCAGATGGCGGTCGCCGAACCCGCGTGACGCCGCAGCCGGGCTCGGACATCACGTTGTCACCAGCGTTGCCCGTGCCCGCCCGGCTGCGTGGACGTTACGCGGCGCGCGGGTGGAGCAGCACCTTCGTGTAGCCGTCCTCACGCTTGTCGAACCGCGCGTACGCGTCGGTGGCCTCGTCGAGGCTGACCTCGTGGGAGACGATCACGGACGGACGGGCCTGATCGCGGATGATCAGGTCCCGCAGGTAGCGGTTGTACCGCTTCACCGGGCACTGACCCGTGCCGATGCTGATCCCCTTCGTGAAGGTCGTGCCGAAGTCGAAGTCGTAGCGGCCTTGCTTCGCGTGCTTGTTCGATGCGCCCGGGTCCTCGGGCTCGTAGACGCCGACCACGCCGATGCTTCCGGTCGCATGGACGCAAGCGACCAAGCTGTCCAGGACCATCGACGGGTGCTCCTTGCCGGCCGGGTCATGTGCCTGGTACCCGACCGCCTCGACGCCGCAGTCCACTCCGAACCCGTCGGTGGCGTCCATGATCGTCTCCACCGCATCGACATCGTCGAGATTGACCGCAGTCGCACCGATCTGTTCGGCCAGCGCCAGCCGGTCGGGCTGGAAGTCGACGACAAAGGTTTGCGAGGCGCCGCGAATGTTCGCGCTCATCGCCGCCAACAGCCCAACCGGGCCAGCGCCGAAGATCGCGACTGTCTTGCCCGGCGTGACCTTCGCGAGCTCGGTTCCGTGGTAGCCGGTCGGGAAGATGTCCGAGAGCAGGGTGAAGTCGTTCTCCCACTGGCCACCGGGCGGGAGCTCGAGCAGGTTGAAGTCGGCCCACGGGACCCGGAGCAGCTCTGCCTGGCCACCCCAATACGGGCCCATCATCGGGTATCCGTAGCCTGCACCGGGCTGTCCGGACGGGTTCGCTCGCAGGCAGGCAGAGGTCCAGCCGTCGTTGCAGTTGCGGCAGGTGCCGCAGGCGAGGTTGAACGGGACCGATACGCGATCTCCGACCTTGATCCGTCCTACCGCCGAGCCGACCTCCACGACGATGCCCATGTTCTCGTGGCCGAGCACCATCCCGGCGTCCATCTCGACCCTGCCTTCGTAGGGATGCAGGTCCGACCCGCAGATGTTGGCGGTCGTGATCTTGATGATCGCGTCCGTCGCATCCTGGATCGTCGGGTCATCGACCTCTTCGACGGCCACCTCGAACGGTGCCTTGTAGACAACAGCCTTCATGGGCGTCCTTCCTCTGCTGCTGGGACGAGACTTGGCGGCTCAGATCCGCGCCGGTGCTCTGCTCGCGTCGAGTGGGTGCCTGCTCACCCAGGTGAGCGTCCCTACCCACCGCCGGGGTCAACACACCAGGTGCGACGGACTGCGTTCGTGTCCTCAGGGTTTGCTCGGCATGACAGTTGATCTTTGTTGATTCGCAAGGGTTTCTTGCCCGAGCTACGCCGTTTATGGACACCGGCGCTGGGCAGCCTCGATAGACACATCGTGGTCGAGGAGGCCTCATGCCGCCAAAGCGTCATCGCAGCCAGTCCGCCCCTGCGCCAACGAGCGAAACCGGGCAAGCGGCGAGCGGGCCATTGACCGGAGACGACCCTCGAGCGCAGACCGGGGACTACCTGACGACCTCGCAAGGTGTCCGTCTACCGGACACCGACCATTCACTCAAGGCCGGCGAACGCGGCCCGACCCTGATGGACGACTTCCACCTTCGGGAGAAGATCACCCACTTCGACCACGAGCGGATCCCGGAGCGAGTGGTGCACGCGCGCGGCGCGGCCGCGCACGGTTTGTTCACCGCGTACGGCGATGCGGCGGCGTTGACCAAGGCAGACTTCCTTCAAGAGGGTCGCGAGACGCCGGTCTTCGTCAGGTTCTCGACGGTGCTCGGCTCACGCGGGTCCGCTGACACGGTGCGCGACGTCCGCGGGTTCGCGACGAAGTTCTACACGCAGCAAGGAAACTTCGACCTGGTCGGCAACAACATTCCGGTCTTCTTCATCCAGGACGGGATCAAGTTTCCCGATGTGATCCATGCCGGCAAGCCGCACCCGGATCGCGAGATCCCCCAAGCGCAGACCGCGCACGACACCTTCTGGGACTTCGTCGGGCTGCACACCGAGGCGACCCACATGGTGATGTGGGCAATGTCGGACCGCGGGATCCCGCGGTCCTACCGCACGATGGAAGGCTTCGGCGTCCACACGTTCCGACTGATCAACGCACGCGGGAAGACCTCGCTGGTCAAGTTCCACTGGAAGCCGATCGCCGGCGTGCATTCGCTGGTATGGGAAGAGGCACAACTCGCCGCAGGCATGGATCCGGACTTCCACCGCCGCGACATGTACGACGCGATCGGCGCCGGCGTTCCACTGGAATGGGAGCTCGGCGTCCAGGTCATGCCGGACAACGCCGAGCAGGTCTTCAAGGGTATCGACCTTCTCGATCCGACGAAGATCGTGCCGGAGGAGCTCTGCCCGGTCCGGCTCATCGGCAAGCTCACCCTCGACCGCAACCCGACCAACTTCTTCGCGGAGGTCGAGCAGGTGGCCTTCCACACCGGCAATCTGGTCCCGGGCATCGAGGTCACCGACGATCCGCTGATGCAGGCGCGGCTGTTCTCCTACCTCGACACCCAGCTGATCCGGCTCGGCGGTCCGAACTTCTCGCAGCTCCCGATCAACCGTCCGCAGTGCCCGGTGAACGACATGCTCCGCGACGGCTACCACCAGTCCGCCGTACACAAGGGGGTGGCGCCCTACCGGCCGAACAGCCTCGACGACGGCCTTCCACTCGAGGCGGACTCGAAGCACGACGGGTTCGTGCAGACCCCACGGCAGGTGGCCGGCGCCAAGGTACGGGAGAGCCCGACCTCGTTCGACGATCACTTCTCCCAGGCGACGCTGTTCTGGGCCTCGATGAGCGAGGTCGAGCGAGATCACATCGTCGAGGCATTCACGTTCGAGCTCAGCAAGTGCATGTTCGACCAGATCCGCGAGCGCTATGTCGGGGTGCTCGCCAACGTCGACGCCGAGCTCACCCAGCGGGTCGCCGCGGGTCTCGGCCTCGCGGTCCCCAGGGCGGCGACCGCGCCGGCGAAGGTGAAGCCGTCCCCCGCGCTGTCCATGGTGACCGACGTGCCCGGCCCGATCGCCGGCCGCGTCGTGGGTGTGGTGGCGACGACGGACACGGATCTGGGCGCCATCGCGCGCATGCGCAAGAAGCTCAACGCGGACGGCGCCGTCCTGCGGGTCATCGCCGACACGGGCGGAAGCCTCGGTGAGGGCCGCGCCGCGCAGCCGGTCGAGCGCACGCTCCTCACCACGCGGTCGATCGAGTTCGACGCCGTCGTCATCGGCAACGGCATCGGTGCTCCGCTCGATCACCGCCTCGCGGTCCTGATCGCGGAGATGTACCGGCACTACAAGTGCGTGGGTGCCTGGGGCGACGGAGCGGAGGTTCTGGAAGCCGCAGGTGTCGACCTTGCGGCGCCCGGTGTCGTCACCGCGAAGCGGGGCGGCGACGACCTCGCCACGATGCTCACGGAAGCCCTCGGCAAGCACCGCGCATGGGACCGCACGCCGCACACGACTACGACATCTGCGTGACCGCCAGACAGACGTGACCGCCAGACAGAATGGAGGACCCGACATGACTCAGGACGGAATCGACTTCCTGCTCGACCAGCACCAGCAGGTCGAGAAGCTCCTCGACCAGGTCAAGAACAGCGTCGGCGAAGCCCGGCAGGCCAGCTTCGATGAGCTGCGTCAGCTACTCGCGACCCACGAGGCAGCCGAGGAGCTGATCCTGCGCCCCGTCACCCGGCGCAGCGTCGAAGGCGGGGATGAGATCGCCGACGCCCGGATCGCCGAAGAGAACCAAGCGAAAGATGTGCTCTCTCAGCTGGAGAAGCTCGATGTGGCTTCGGTGGAGTTCACCACCACCTTCGAGACCTTCGCGGCCGACGTGCAGAAGCACGCGCACAACGAAGAGACCTACGAGTTCCCGAGCATTCGCGCGAGCCAGGACTCGGAGGACCTCGCAAGGCTCGAGACGGCGCTTGCGACCGCGGAGAAGGTCGCGCCGACCCACCCTCACCCGAGCGCACGCTCGACCACGGCGACCGCCGTACTCGGTCCGTTCGCCGCGCTGCTCGACAAGGCCCGCGACGCGATCGGGAAAGCGACCAGCGACTGAGCGTGGGCCGGTAACGGAGCTAGCCCGCTCCGTGGTGGCTGGCGTTGACGACCACCCAAGCCGCGAGCTCTTGCAGCCCTTCCTTCAGTTGACCTGACGTGCGGGCGGTCGATGCTTGCGAAGCACGGTCGATGGTGTGCCGTAGTGCGGAGTCTCGAGCCCGGTTTCGCCGCCGTCGGCGGCGATGAGGGAGTCGCCGAGCGGCGTACGCCAGTAGAGAACCGTGCGCCCCGATCGCTGCCGGGCCACGACTCCCGCCTGCAGGAGCACCGACAGGTGGTTGCCGACCGAGCCCAGGGATAGACCCTCCCGGCTCGCGAGATGCGTGGTGCTCGCCGGAGTGCTGAGATGCCTCAGCAGGGCGGCTCGGTTTGATCCGATCAGGGCGGCTAGTCCACCGGACCGCCCTGCGTCGGTGGCTGCAAGGCGCCCAGCGACCGGGTAGTAGATCGCGTACGCACTCCTGGTCCAGCCGACCGGGGTCGCGTTGGAGAGCATGGGAATGAAGTGCAACTCCGCGGCGGTCGGCAGATAGCGGGTCGGGCGGTTATAGCGGTTGATCCGCAGCTGCCCGTCGCCCACCCATTCCCGGTCGCGGCCGAGGTCGCGCATGACCGCGGCCCAGCCATGGCTGGCGAGGCGACTGGTGCGGCCGATCACGTCCGCTTGAAGGATTCGCTCCCGCCGTTGCCAGTCGGTCTCGACCGTGTGGGTCCAGACCCAGTGCATCAGCTCGGCTGCCACCGGCGCGAGCCGAGCGGAGCGCATGGTGGTGGGCAACGGACGGCCCGCTGCCTCCTGCAGGTCCGCGCGCAGCTCGGCCTCCGGCATGCGCTCGACAGCGGCGATCTCGTCGTCAATACCCGCACCCGGTCGCTCGGGTGGAGCGCACAGGTAGTTCGCAAGCCAACCCGGCTGCCGGCCGCGAGGCGGCCGGGAGCTGTATCGGACGATCAATTCACTCCGCCGGTCGCGGGCCAGCATGGCGGCAAACGCCTCGTGGTGGGCGGCGTGGAACGCACGCTCGGTAGCGTCCGCCGGATTGACCAGCGCCGATAGCGCACAGATGATTTCGGCCTTCGCGGAGATCGTGAAACGGGCCTTCGCCAAGAGATCGGCCGGAATGTGCCAGGTGCCCATGTTTCGCCTCCAGGCGAAACAATAGACGGAGCCGTGAAGGCCCCACAGCATGATTCTTGTGCGTACCTACCGCGAGTTGTACGGCGTACCCGAGTTCCGCGTGCTGTTCGCCGCACAGTGCCTGGCGGTTGGTTCGTCGGCGGTCGGCAGCCTTGCGCTCGGCACGATCACCTACGCCGTAACCCACAACCCGGTGCTGACCGGGCTGTCGATGTTCGGCGGGCCGCTGGTGCGGCTGGTCGCGTCCTGGTTCCTGATCTCAGCCTCAGATCTGTTGCGGCCCCGGACCGCACTCGGGATCACCGCCGCCGTGGGCTGCGTCGCCGATGCGCTTCAGGCGATCCCCGGCATGCCGTGGTGGATGAGGTTCGTCATCCTCGCGCTGCCATGGGTCGCGATGTCCGCGACCGGCGGCTCCGCGCTCGCACTCGTCGCAGACATCCTTCCGCCCGGCAGCTTCGTGTTCGGCCGCGCCACTCTCAACATCGCGGTCGGCGGGATGCAGATCGTCGGCTACGGGCTCGCGGGCCTCCTCCTCCTCGAGCTCACGACCACGGATCTCTTCCTCGTCGCCGCCGGCGCATCCCTCATCGCACTCGTCATCACCGTAAGTGGAATCCGCGACCATCCGCCTCGGGCCACGAGCGATTCGGCAGTCCGTCGGGCGCACGCGGTCAACCTCGCTTTGCTGGGTTCCCGCATGCTTCGCCCCGTTTTTCTGGCCGGCTGGGTGCCGAACGGTCTGGTCGTCGGGTGCGAGTCGCTGTTCGTCCCGTTCGCCGGACGGCACGCCGGATACCTGTACGCCGCAACGGCTGCGGGCATGCTGCTCGGCGATGTCGTGATCGGCCGCTTCACCTCCGACCGGACCCGCGACCGGCTGCTCGAACCGTTGCGGTTCCTGCTCGCCATCCCCTACATCCTGTTCCTCGTGCACCCGTCGCTCGAGATCGGCATACCGCTCGGCTTCGCGGCATCATTCGGGTACGCCGCCAGCCTCCCGCTGCAAGAACGGTTGGTCACCTACACCGACCAGGGCGTCCGCGGGCAAGTGCTCGGCCTCAACTCCACCGGCATGATGGCGATGCAAGGCATCGGCGCCTTGCTCGCCGGGCTCGCTGCCCAGCACCTCGGCACCGGACCGTCAGCCGCAGCCACGGGAATCGGTGTCATGGGCTGCGCATCGCTGACGGTTACTGTCCTGCTCATCCCCGGGCTGCGTCGCACTCGCCTGGCGGCCGCTCACGCGGCCGGCGCACCAGCCCATCAACCCCAGCACGGCCATATCGACTCGCTGGTCACCTGAGTCACCGGTCGCCAGAGCCGCGATCTACTCCGAGCCACTCAAAGCGCTTCATTTCTTCACGGCGGTGGCGATGTTGGAGTGCATAACCGCCTCTACTGCCTCGCCCGCCATCACCGAGCTCAGGTGATGAGCGATCCGCTGGTCGAGAGCGGCTCGGTCTTCGGCGGGCATGCTCGCCACCTCGGCGGCCACCCCCGAGGCGGCGAGGCTGGCGCTCAGCTGGGCCACGCCACCCGGAAACACCGCCGTCAACGCTCGCTTGTCCACCTGCACCTCGGCGAAGCCGGCGGCGTGCAGCAGCTCCGCCAAGCTCGAGCCGTCCGACAGGCCCCACGGCCCGGATCGATACCGGTCGGCGATCTCGTCGCCGAGCTGGTCGCGCAGCGCGCGTTCGAGTGCCGCCATGCTCGGACACTGCTCGATCGTGGCCCACACGGCCACACCCAGCCGGCCGCCCGGACGAAGCACCCGGGACATCTCGTCGAGTGCAGCGACCCGATCAGGCATGAACTGAAGACCCTGCTGGCAGGTCACGATGTCGTGCGACTCCGTTGCGGCCGAGAGCGGCACCGCCGGTGACTCGACGTACTCGATCGGGGCAGCGTCCGGTTGGGGCGCCGTCGCTCGCGCGATCTCCAGCATGGCTGGGCTGATGTCGCAGGCGGTCACGCGTCCGGACGGTCCGAGCCGGACCGCTGCCGCCTGGGCGACCGTGCCCGGCCCGGTTGCGACGTCAAGCAGCTGCTCGCCCGGCTCCGGCTGGACCACATCGAGCATCAAGCGCGCCCATGGACGGAAGACCGCCTCTAACAACGTGTCGCGGTAGGCGCCCATCGCATCCGCGCTCCCGGCGCGAAACGCCTGTCCCCAGCCCGCGCCGGCAGTCATGGTGCGGACCTTAGTTGATCCGGCGTCGCCCGCGGCGACAGGCGGCGGGAATTTCTGGCATCCGACCGCTGTCAACGCGCGGCCCGTGCCAGGCGTCGGATAGACAGGTATGCAGGATCGGTCCACAACGGGGAGACACACGATGCGCCAGCGACGGCTCGGGACGACGGCCGCGGCAGCGGTAACAGCCGCCCTCACGGTATGCGACCTGATGCCGCCGGCGGTTGCAGCGAGCAACGCAACGCGCTCGCTCACACCGACCGGCGCCAGCACTCAGTCGGACGACGTACGAGCGCTGACCGGCTCCCCCGCGCTGCTGGTGTTCGACCGCCAGCACCGCCTGGCGCGCGACGTGAACCTCGGCGCGGCGACAGATCCCGATGGATCCGGCGACCATGTCCTCTACACGCGTACCGGCACCGGTACGACGAAGAAGCTCGCCACGGTGCCGACCACAGTCGAGTACTTCGTCAGCGGGTGGTCGCTGACCGGCTCCACCCTTGCGGCCGGCGAGAACAACGCCGACGACGGCTACCCGGTCTACACCGACGCGGTGGTCTGGACGGTCCCGAGCGGCAAGCGGACGACGATCCACCTCGCGGCCACCGACCAGTACCTGGCCGCCGCGCCCGGCGGGATCGTGTACTCGACGGAGCACGGAACGGTCAGAGAGCGCACCACGTCGGGCTCCACCGTCACGCTCGCCACCGCGCCGCTCGGTGTCACCCCGAGGCCGCTGGTGTTCGGCGGTGCGGGCCCGGACGGCGTCGTCGTCGGTGACACGACCGGCCAGGCCGCGTACATCCCGTTCGCCGCGCCGCATACCCCGGTCGTGCTCGACACCGGCTCGACCGACCCTGTCCGGTGCGCCGATGTCACCAGCACCTATGCCGCGTGCACCGGTGAGCCCGCGGAGGACGACGGCTACGGCGCGAGCGGCGCCTACCTGGTGCCGCTGGACGGGTCGGCTCCCACCGTCGCGCCCGAGCGCAGCGGCCAGCCGGCGGATGCGGCCGCGGTGGCCGGGTCCAGCCTGATTGCCGGATATCTCGATCAGGCCGACGCCGACCACGCCATCTACAGCCAGGACGTCTACACGCAGCCGGCCGGCTCGACCACGCAGACCAAGGCCGCGAGCGGGTTGTGGTCGGACCTGGTGTCCGCGACCGGTGTCGCTGTTGCCGGCACCGTCGACCACACCAGCCTCAGGGCGATCTCCTCGGCGGGCTCGGCGCAGACCGTCGTACCGAAGCGGGCGTCGCCGGTCAGCGTCGACACCTTCGCGCTGGCGTCCTCCCGGGTCGTCTACGCCGATGACCAGAAGGTCGGCTCGCGGCCCGGCAGGGTGGAGTCCGCGTTCGCGCGCACCCTGAGCACGAACAAGGGCCAGGCGCACGCGGGCAGCGCGACGTTGCTGAGCACCGGGACGGGCAAGGTCACCGGCAACCTGGTCGGGGCGTCCGACGCGATCACCGTCTACGCGACCTACGGCGGCAAGCCGGTCACCGTGACGCTGCACGTCCACAGCAAGTCCGGTGACACCGCGACCGTGCCGAACGTCCTCGGGCAAGGCATCCTGCAGGTGTCCGGCAGCGAGGTGCTGTTCCAGCGGACAGTCTCCGGAGGGTCACACGAGGACGTGTACGACGCGAACACTGGCAGGACCTACCTGGTCCGCAAGATCTCCGGCGGCATCGACTACACCGGGATCGCGCTTTGCAAGAACCACATCGCCTACGCCACCCGGCACGGCGCCATCTACCGCGAGAACTTCCGCACCCACCAGAAGGCGCAGCTCGCCAAGGCTCTCCCGCATGACGTTGGTGGTGTGCAGTTCTCGGTCTACATGCACGGCAGCTGGGTCGGCTGGAGCGCGCTGCCGGTGTCGCACGAGCTCTCGAAGCCGGAGAACAAGCTGCGCAACGCGCACACGATGAAGCCGGCGATCTCGCTGTCGCACCGGCTCTACTCGCTGACGTCGGCGGGTGCGCTGCTCGACACGACGGCGACATTCCGCGACGGGTTCTCGCAGCAGGGCCTGATCGTGAGTGCGACGTCGTTCTGGCTACGCAGCTACGACGGGCACACCAGGAAGCTGTTCGACCAGCGGACCTACCAGGCAGGCCCGGAGATCGCGGGCGGCCGGATCGCGTGGGCGGCCGACGACGGCGTACTCAAGGTGAAGCGCCTCCCGGGCTGATCGGCTAGAGAAGGACGGCGGCTCGGCCGGGCAGGAGCGGGAAGGACCGGTCGGCGCGCGACGGCATGATGTAGTTCGCGCGCCGGCGTACCTTGATGAACGCGTTGATGCCGTTGTGCTTGGTGGCCGTCACCTTCTTGTTGATGTTGTGGGCGCCGGTGGCGTTCATCGCGTTCCGGGTGACGACGAAGTCTTCGATCGAGTGCTGCACCGAGACGAAGTGCAGGCCCGCGTAGCCGTCGTCGGCGGTGTTGAAGTCGCGACGGATGATCAGCGGGCTGCCGTGCTTGCGGGCCTGGGCGGTGGCCTGGGAGTGCCCCACCTTGCCGTACTTCTTGATCGCCGTCACGATCTGCTTGGTGTCGGCGCTCGTGTCGGTCTTGTCCTCGATGATCTTCTGCACCCCGGCGGCGTCGGTCTGCGGCGAGTACATGAGCCCGATGCGGTCCTCCTGCGAGAGCTTGTCGTACCAGCCGTCGAGGGTCTCGCGCATGTAGCTGACGTGCATCGTGGTGCCGTCGGCGAACGGTCCGTGCTTGATCGTGACGGCGTCCTCGCTGGCCTGGTTCTTGCGCAGGCCGGACTTGAAGCCCATGAACAGCGGGGAGCTGTGCGGCACCGGGTGGCCGGACGGGATGCCTTTGGCGCCCTGGTGCGCGGCAGGAATGCCGACGCCGGTGAAGCCCGTCCGGGTCTCGCGCCAGTGCAGCGCGGTCTTGACCGAGAGCGAGCCGCTCACGCCGGGAAGCTTGTGCCCGTGCACCAGGGCGGCCTCGACCTGCTTGAGCCGCTTCTCATCGTCGCTGGCGAGGTGGATGCAGACGTCGTAGTTGTCGATCAGCGGGTGCTCGAAGCTGGACAGCTTGGTCGCCTCGGGAATCGGCGAGTGGACCCCGAGCAGCCGGAAGTAGCTCGGACCCCAGCTGACCGTGAAGAGAAGGCCCGTGTGGCCCCAGTGAAAGTGGCGTTCGAGAGTCCGCAGCCGCGACTCGAGCAGCCGGGCGTGGGCCGGCGTAGGAGTGCCTCGTACGTCGAAGAACAGCAGCCGGTCGTACTTCGGCGCATTCGCGTTGCCGTAGGGGTCCTTGGACAGGTAGTGGTGCCACGCGTGCTGGCGCTTGGGCAACCCGTGTGGCTGCTCACCGAGCGGCACCATCCGCGGTCGGGGCTCCGCGGACGCCTGCGTGGTCCCGAGCCCGACGGCGACCCCGCCGGCTGCCAACGCCGATGCCCCGACGACGAACCGCCGGCGGGTCAGGCCGGAGCCGTCCCCGTCCAAGATCTCTCGCATCCGCCGGACCATACACGAACCGGCGGTAGTCGATACGCTGCCGCCAGAGCCACAAGGACCGACCCTCAGGAGGCCGTCATGGAACGCCGCGCCACGCGCCGCGGAGCCGGAACACGCAGGCAGCTGGTGCTCGGACTGGCAGCGGCGGCCGCGCTCACGAGCACCGCCGTGTTCGCCGCCAGTGCGACGGCCGCAGCGGGCGGTCGGCCTTCGCACACCAAGCCCACCGTGCGGGTCGGCCACACCGACGTGGGACGGCTGGTGGTCAACGGTTCCGGCTACACGGTGTACATGTTCGTGCGCGACAAGCACGGCAAGGACGAGTGCCTGAAGATCAAGGGCTGTGAGAAGGACTGGCCGGCGGTCACGACCACGGGCAAGCCGGTGGCCGGCCCGGGGATCAAGAAGTCGCTGCTGGGCTCGATCCCGTACCGCGGCAAGCCCAAGGGCAAGCTGCGGGAGGTCACCTACAAGGGCCACCCGCTGCACACCTACCGGTTTGACACCACCAAGGGCTCGGTGATCAATATCGGAAACCGTCAGTTCGGCGGGGCGTGGTATGCGCTCAACCCCAACGGTGGCGTGGTCAAGTAGTCCCGATCGGATACGGCCCCGGACGAACAGCCGGAGCGGAGGGAGAACGTTGTGCCAGTGCGTCGGTTGAGGAGTCTTAGCTGGGCGGCGGTCGCGAGCTGCCTGGTGCTCGGGTTCGGGTTGACCGCATCGGCGGGCGCCACCGCGTTGCGGGGTGGCGGGTCAGCAGGCGCCACGGCACCGCGGGCGAGCGCGGCGCACGGCGTCCGCGTGCTGCGGGTCGGCACCTGGCACCACATCAAGGGGCAGTTCAAGACGATCCAGGCTGCGGTCGACCACGCCCGTCCCGGCGACTGGATCCTGGTCGCGCCGGGTGACTACAAGACGACGTCCAGCCGGGCCCCTAAGGGCCACTCCGACATTCCCTCCGGTGTCCTGATCACCAAGCCCGATCTCACGATCCGCGGGATGAACCGCCGGACGGTGGTCGTCGACGGCACGAAGCCGGGTTACGGCAAGTGCAGCAAGAAGGCGGCGGCGCAGAACTACGGCCCCAAGCAGGGCAGCTCGAACACCGGTCTCAACGGCATCGTGGTGTGGCATGCCAATGACGTCAATGTCGAGAACCTCACCGCGTGCAACTTCCTCAGCGGCTCGGGCGACACCGGCAACGAGATCTGGTGGGACGGCCTCAACAAGAAGAACAAGATCGACGGTTGGGGCTTCCTGGCGAACTACCTGACGGCGACCTCGACGTTCTATGACAGCGAGACCGACGCGGCGGCGTACGGACTGTTCTCCAGCGCGTGGCAAGGCGGCGTCTTCGCCCATGACTACGCGAGCAACTTCAACGACTCCGGCTTCTACATCGGCGCCTGCCACCAGCTGTGCACCCAGATCATCAGGGACAGCCGTTCGGAGTACAACGCGCTCGGCTACTCCGGCAGCAACTCCGGCGGCACGATGCTGATCGAGCACAACCTGTTCGACCACAACGAGGACGGCTTCGACACCAACAGCCAGAACGGCGACAACCCGCCGCCGCAGAACGGCGCCTGCCCGAAGGGAATCAAGCCGCCGATCAAGGGCGCGCACACCTGCTGGGTGCTCTACAAGAACCGTTTCATCAAGAACAACGACCCGAACGTGCCGAAGTCCGGATCAGCGGCGCAGGGACCGGTCGGGACCGGAGTTTCGCTCTCCGGCGCTCGCAACGACACCGTGATGGACAACACGTTCATCAGCAACGGCGCCTGGGGCACGATCGTGGTCCCCTACCCGGACAGCGGGCCGCCGTGCACGGGCGGCATTCGCAACGACCCGATCACCGGCCCCGGCAGCTGCCTGTACGACGAGTACGGCGACGCCCTGATCGACAACACCTACACGAACAACGGGTTCTTCGGCAACGCGACAAACGGGGCGTTCGACCAGCTCAACCTGGCCGGCCACGAGGCGACCGACTGCTACCACGGCAACAAGGGGAAGCTGAGCTCGGATGCGAAGTCGCTCGAGTCCTCGTACCCGAAGTGCAGCGGCAAGAAGGTGCCGGCCAACCTGAACATCACCTTCCTCAATGAGGTGCTGTGCGACACGCAGGTCTCGCTCTCGGGCTCGACGCCTCCCTGCGGGTCCGACGACCACTACCCGCGGCAGACCAAGGTCGTGATGCACCCGCTGCCGAAGCAGCTCCCGACGATGCCGCACCCCTGCGCAGGCGTCCCGAAGAACCCGTGGTGCCCGAAGGGGTAGCGCGAGCGGTTCGCTAACCCACGACCAGCTTGTACCTTCTGGTCGCGTCGTTCGCGTGCTTGGCGGAGTCGGTGACCTTGACGGTGAAGGTCGACGTACCGGCTGCGGTCGGCTTGCCGGAGATCGTGCCCTTGGCGGAAAGCTTCAGGCCAGCGGGTAGTGAGCCTGCGGTCTTCTTCCACCGGTACGGCTTCTTGCCGCCGCTCGCACCGAGCTTCACGTGGTAGGCCGTGCCCACGTTGGCCTTTCGCAGCGAGGTCGGGTGGATCGCCAGGTGAACGGTCAACCGGTAGGTGCGGCTCACGCTCGCCGCGGTCTTGGCCGAGTCGGTGACCTTGACCACGAAGGTCGAGGTGCCCGCGGCGTGCGGCTTGCCGGAGATCGTCCCCTTCGAGGACAGCTTGAGGCCCTTGGGCAGCGAGCCGGAGGACTTCTTCCAGTGGTACGGGCCGGTGCCACCACTGGCCGAGAGCTTCGCGTCGTACTTCTTGCCGGCTGTTGCGCTCGGCAGCTTCGCGGTTGAGATGGCGAGCCCGGCCGGGCCGGTGTGGCCGAAGATCTCGTTGCCGGTGTCGTCGCCCGCAACACACAACGACGAGGTCGGGCAGGACACCGCGTCCAGCCCGCTGAAAGGATCGGCGTGCGCCCGCTTCCACCCTGAAGCAGCGCCCTTGGGCGCCGACGTGCTGACCGCGTTGCCGGCCGCGTCGACAGCAACGCAGTGGGTGGAGCTGGAACACGAAACAGCGGTCAGGTCGTTGGCGGGGTTGGCGGCACCGACGATGTCGATCTTGACCCGCTTCCAGGTTGACGCTGCTCCGGTGGGCTTGGTCGACTCCTCGACGTTGCCGGCGGAGTCGACCGCGACGCACAGTGTCGTCGTCGGGCACGAGATGCCGTTCAGCCAGTTGATGCCAAGGTCGATATCGGCCGTCGATGTTGCTCCGACCGCGCCCGCAGAGTTCAGGTGGACGGTAGTGACCGCGCCACCCTCCTGCCCGGCGAAGCACAACGTGGCCGACGGGCACGAGACGCTTGCGTAGTGCACCAGCAGGTCGTTGTCGATCGGTGTCGTCGTCCACGCGCCGATGCCCCCGGTCGGGTTGGTGGACACCACGGCGTCGCCGGCGAAGTCCACCGCGACGCATAGCTTCGTCGACCGGCAGGTGATCGCGGTGAACCCACCTGCGTTGTCGACCTTGGCGGCCTTCCACGTGGGTGACCCGCTGCCCGGATCGGTCGACGTAAGGACGTTGCCGACATCGTCGACCGCGACGCACAGGCTGGTCGACGGGCAGGAGATCCCCTCCAGGAAGTACGAGCCACCAGGGTTGATCGCGATCCCGCTGTCGACGTTCGTGCTCCGCCAGGTCGCCGACTTGCTCCCGGGATCCGTCGACGTCGAGATATTCCCGGCGTCGTCGGCCGCCGCACAGAACGAGCTGCTCGGGCAGGAGATTCCCTCGATGTCACTCGATGCGGTGTAGCCGGTCGTCGTCCAGGTTGCCGTGTTGCCGTCAGCCGGATCGGTCGTACTGTCCGCCTTGGACCCCGCGCCGGTCACGACGCAGAGAGAAGCCGACGGCGTACAGGCAATGGTCTGCGTTGCGCCCTCGACGGCGGTCTTCTCGACCCAGGTCGGGCTCGACGTGCTGGGGTTCGTCGAGGTGAACACGTTGCCGAGCAGGTCGGTCGCGTCGCACAACGACGTCGTCGGGCACGAGACTCCGACCGCGTCGTCACTGGCCAGCGTGGTGTCGTGCCAGGTGGCGCTCGCACCGGAGGACGCATCGCTCGAGAGCGCCGCCTGACCGTGCTCCCCTACCGCGGCGCACGCCGACGTACCGCCGCACGAGACCGCGATGAAGTCGGTGCCGACGGTCGAGCCGACCTGATGAGCTGTCCAGCTCGTGGACTTCGGGTCCGTCGCGGTCCATACCGCACTGATCCCGCTGTCGTTCTCCCCGGCCGCGACGCACAGGGTCGTGGTCGGGCAGGCGAGGGAACCCGGTCCGTCGGACGACCCGAAAGCACTGACGGAATGCGGTGTCCAGGTGGCTTTGGCGCCCTTGCCCGGGTCGGTCGAGATCAGCGTCACGAGGCCGGTCGTGCCTCGTCCGATCGCCACGCACAAGCCGGACGATGGGCACGACACCGCGGTCAGATCCACGCCGCGATCCGCGGAGCTGAGCGACCAGGCGGCGATCCCTTTCGCCGGCGTGACGGAGCTCGCCACGTTGCCGTTGGAGTCGACCGCTACGCACAGCGTCGAGGACGGGCACGAGATCGCGTTGAGGGTCGGGTCGTTGGGCTTGGTGGGATAGTTCCCATCGACGTCGACGACCTGCCATCCGGCCGCCGTGCCGTGTTGAGCCCCGGGGTCGGTGGTCGTCTCGATGTCGCCGTACCCGACCGCCACGCAGAGCGATGCCGACGGACACGCCAGCGCCGTGATCGGCTCACCGGCCGAGAGCGGTGCGCCGTGGTCGATCGGGTTGACCGCGGACCAGGTGGTCGCCGCGGCGGCGGCCGCGGACGAGGGCAGGAATGCCGCCGGCAACCCCGCCGCGGCGAGCAGCGCGCCGATAGCGAGGGCTACTCCGAAACGTCGTGATCGCACCGTTCACTCCGATCCTCAGCCAGCGGTAGCGGCACCGTATCCAGCACGTTCCGCTGCCGTCTAGAGAAGCGAGAGTTGACCGAAAGGTCGCGTAAATCACGAACGACCGCGTCGCGCCGGCCGAGTCGGCAGCACGGCAATTCCCAGAAGTTGCCGGCGGTTCTCGTGAGGCCTACGTGCCGTGGATGACTTCCAGGCCGTTCGTGTAGTTCCCCGAGAGGTAGAGGTCGTTCGACGAGATGTATGTCCGGTTCGTGGCCGGGTCGATCGCCATCCCGGTCTGGCCCTGCTCCTCGCCGTAGTTGCCGAGAATCCGGCCGGTGCCGGTCTTGACGATCGAGACCTTGATGCCCCCCTGGTCCGCGCCGCTCCATCCGACGTACATCAGGTGCTTTGCCGGGTTCAGCGCGATCATGTTCGGATAGCTCCCGACCGAGATGGTCGTGCGGATCTTGTCGGTCTTCCCGTTGAGCACGACGACCGCGCCGTAGGCGTAGTCGAACACTACGTACACCCGGTCGGTGGTCGGATCGACCGCCACGCCGTACGCCGAGCTACCCGACTCCTCGGCGGGTTTGACCAGGCGCGTGACCTTGTTCGTCCTGCCGGAGATGACAGCCACTCCGGCATGGAAGTAGTAGGTCGCGCCGCTCCGCGAGCCCGGGACACCCTCGAAGGTCGCGTAGACCGTCCCCTTTCGCACGTTTACCGCGACCGCGTTCGGGTGGTGGCGAACCTTGATCGTGTGAGTGACGTGGTCGTTCTTGCCGTTGATCACCGAAACGGTGTTCGACCCGAAGTTGGCGACGTAGACAACGTTCTTCTTGGTGTTGACCGCGATGCCCAACGGGTCGTGGCCGACCTTCGTGGTGTGGGTGACCTTATTGGTCTTGCCGTTGATGACGGTGACCGTGCCCGAACCCGCGTTGGCGACGTAGATCCGGTCCCTGGTCGGGTCGACCGCCACGTAGCCGGGTTCCTTGCCCGAGTCGGCGATGGTCGCGGTCACCTTGCGGGTCGCGCCGTCGATGACCGAGACCGTTCCTGCGCCGCTCTCGTAGATGGTGTCCGTCTTCGGATCGACCCCGACTCCACCGCCACCGTGCGGCACGACGATGAACGAGTACGTCGGAACCCCCGCCGCCCCGGCCGGCGTACCCATGAAGGCCACGCCGGACGAAGCCAGCGCCAGCACCGCCGCGCCGCACACGACCCGGCGTTGCCGGCCAGCGCGGCCGACCCGCCACGCACCCGCCGAACGGTTCAGCGTCAACGAAACAGACATTGGTCCCCCCATCACCGGACGCGGCGAGGAATGCTCGCACAGCCATCGGCACCCCTGCAACACGGGCGATGCAGGGGCGATGCAGGGCCGTGCATGGACAGCGAACCGGGCTTCGACCTCGTGATCCGACGGCGCTCGCGCAGCGGGCATCAGGCCCACACCAGCACCGCCGCGACGAAGAGCACGTAAAGGGCCACGATGACCCCGCCGGCGGCTCGCGGCAAACCTCGATAGCGGTAGGCGAGAGCCACTGTCACCCCTGTCAGGCCGAGATACCACCCGGCAACGAGCAGGCCCGACGTCGACCGATGACCGAGCCCGACGATTGCCGCCGGGAGCAGCAGGCCGACCGCCACGTTGAGAGCGTTGGAGTTCATCGCCGTACTCAGCGCCGCTGCTCCCCTGCCACGACGCGCCAGGTACACCGCCGCGACGGCGTTGGGCAGACTGGTCACCGCGGCGAGAACGAGCCCTCCGGTCACGATCTCGGCAATCCGGTAGTGCGCACCGAGCGAGGTGGCGCCGCGCTCCATTTCGATGCTGGCTGCTACCACGACCGCCAGGGCTCCGAGCGCGACCCACGCGTCGGGGGCCCGGCCACGTCGCGGACGGATCGCCTCCGCCAGCTCCGTCTCTTCCTCATTGATCGCCCGGACCAGCCAGCTCCGCCAGGCGGCCGGCAGACGAAACGTGTCGCAGCACAATCGGGGCGCAGCCAGTACCGCGGTGAGCGGGACGAGGACGGCGAGGACCAGAGCAAGCGCGCCGATGACGGGAACGACCTGGCTGACCGCAAGCAGGCAGAACACAGCGATCAGCACGGCCGTGCCGCCGCTGAGTGCCGTCACCCGCCGATGCAGCCGAATCCCGCCCGCAACGAGAGCTCCCAGCCCGAGTAGCGCCGCGAGGTTGAAAACGTTCGAGCCGA
Source organism: Mycobacteriales bacterium (assembly GCA_035504215.1). Taxonomy (NCBI): domain Bacteria; kingdom Bacillati; phylum Actinomycetota; class Actinomycetes; order Mycobacteriales; species Mycobacteriales bacterium. The sequence continues at coordinate 44,346 of DATJSI010000062.1, read as the reverse complement.
TCGTGACACCGGCTCCGACGGCATTCTGCCGGTGGGCCAGCGCCGTGATCGACGCCGTGATCTCCGGCGCATCAGCAGCCAGTGCCGCGACCATGCCGAGCAACGCTTCGGAGAAGTCAAGGCGCTCGCCGATTCGCTCGAGCCTCGAGACGAGCAGCCAGCTCGTGCCCAACGACACGACGGCTCCGACGGCGAAGGAGACGGCAGGTTCGGCGACCGCCAACACGCCTCCTCGGACACGACTCGATATCGCGCCGACCAGGCTTCCCGGCTCTCCGCCGGCCAGTTTACCGGCTTGCGCCTTGACGGTCGGCGCACGGAGCGGCCCGAAGAACCGCGCCTCGCCTATCGAGGCGGAGTGGTGGTATGCGGTGCAGTCGGCTCCGGCGGCGGGCTCCAGACACTGACCGCATCCATGATGTGGAGGCGCCAGGCGAGAAGGACCCCTGCGACCATGAAACCGACGGCCGTCCAGAACAGCGGCCAATTCCACTCGATGAGCGCGATGCCACCCACAACCGAGCCGAGCCCGATGATCGTCACGGCGGCCCATTGCCATCGGGTAGCGGCGTGCAGCGAGTCACTGGTCGGACCGGGATTAGTGGGCACGAGGCAGGCTCCCGCCGCGGTCGGAGCGTGCCGGCGGGTCGGTTCGAGCGACCGCATCGCCGGCATCAGGCACCGTGATTTGTGCGGCCGCAAGCGCATCACGGACCAGCGGCCCGATCCGGTCGTCGGTAGTCACCAGAGTGAGCGCACCGCGGCTCTCGTAGAGTAGGAACCGTACGTCGTCGACGGCGGCAACGCGGTTCTCGCGCAGCAACGCGTATAGGTCACCGCGAGTCAGCCCGACCCGGGCGAGTTCCCGCTCCTGCGGCTTCCCATCTGCGATCAGGACGCGAGGGGGAGCATCGACGAGCGCGCCGATCCAGTGATGCCGGCGGAGCTCGGTGACCGCGCGGTGCGCGAGGAGCAAGGTGACGAGCACGACCGCTCCGGTGGCGAACGACGTGGTCGACGAGGTCGCGGTGCGGGCGATCAACGCACCGACCGCGACGGCCACCGCGAAGTCGAAGGCTCCGAGCTGCGCCAGCGTGCGCCGCTCACCGAGCCGCAGGCCGCCCACCGCGACCACGAACATGAGGACGGCCTTCAGCGCCGCCCATCCCAACGCGGCGCCGCCGACGGTCAGCTCGGACACGGCTCGCTCCTCGATATCGACGTGGGCGAGCCATCAGCACGAACGTCGCTGTTGGCGGCTGGCCGTTCGCCCGACTCGGCCTGCTCGCTGAGGCTGGTTGCGGCGTTGATCAGCGCGAGGTGGCTGAGTGCCTGTGGAAGGTTGCCGAGGAACGAGCGGTCGGCGGCGATCTCCTCGGAGAACAGGCCGACGTCGTTCGCCAGGCCGACGGCTGCCTCCATGAGTCCTTCGGCACGGTCGCGCTGGTCGGTGTGGTGCAACGCGTTGACCATCCAGAACGTGCATGCGACGAACGCGCCTTCACGCTCGCGAGTGCCGCTGTAGCGCCAGACCAGGGGGCCCTCCACGAGCTCGGACCCGATCGCAGCGATAGTCGAGGCGAGGCGCTCGCCACGATCGAACCCGACCTGGCCGGCCAGCAAAACGGCAGCATCGAGATCATCGGTTCCCGCGTAGAAGGTGTAACTACGACGCTCATTCGACCAGCAGTGTGTGTCCACCCATTGTTTGATTGCGTCACGCTCCGCGACCCACCGGCCGACGTGCGTCGTCGCGACCTGCTCGGCGTTGTGCAGCTTGATCGCGCGATCGAGCGCGATCCAGCAACCCATCTTGGACACCGTGTAGTGGCGCTGATCGCTGAGCTCCCACAGCCCCGAGTCGGTATGTCGCCAGGTGTCGCAGCATTGGTCGGCGTAAGCAGCGAGGGTGTTTCCGGTCCTGACATCGAGAACGTGGTCGTTGCGCACGTACGTCCAGATGGTGTCGAACAGATCTCCATAGGTGCCGAGCTGACGCTGGCCGACCGCGTCGTTGCCACGCCGAACCGGTCGGCTGTTCCGATAGCCGGGAGCGTCGATCTCAGCTCCCGGTTGCGCGGGAGCGCCGTCGAGGGTGTACATGACGCGAAGGTCCGGGGCGCTCTCTCGGACCGCGTGCAGTAGCCACGACACTACGGCGTGGGTCTCTTCCCCGAGGCCGAGGCGCATGAGCGCGTCGGCGGCATAGGCGGTGTCGCGCACCCACATGTACCGGTAGTCCCAGTTCGCCTGCCCCCCGATCGATTCGGGCAGCGAGGTCGTGCCGGCCGCAGCGATGGCTCCGGTCGGCTCGTGGACCAGCAACTTCAGCGCCAACGCGGAGCGGATCACCGCATCGCGCCAACGGCCCTCGTAGTGAATCTGGCTGGCCCAGTCGACCCACCGGTCGCGGGTCCGGTTCAGCCGGGCCAGCATCGAGCCTCGATCGGGCAACCAGACCTGGCCGGCGTCGCTGCCCGTGACGCCGAGCGTGGCCGTCTCGCCCTGGCACAGCAGGACGCGGCCTCGAACGGCGTGCGGGTCGATCGTCATCGGCCCGAAGTCATAGGCGCGGACCCCGAGAACCTGGCTGCCACAGTGCAGCGTGACCCGATCGCCGAGCTTGCGGGTCCAGGGTCCGGCGCTACCGGTCAGGTCGCCCGGGGACACCCACCACAACAGATCGACTTCACCGGACAGAATCTCGACCAGGCGGACCAGCTCATTCCACGGCAGCGGCCCGGAGGTGCCGACCGTCAGAGCATCGGTGAGACGTGCCACGCCCGAATCGGTGGTGAACGTGGTCTCAACGATGTTCGTGTTGGGGAGGTATCGACGGCGGGATTCGAACGGTGCAGTCGGGCGTATTCCGATCGTGCCGCCCTCGGCGGGATTGAGGAGACCGGCGAACACCGGTTCGGCATCCAGAACCGGTGTCGCGAACCAGTCGATCTGTCCGTCGGATGCGACCAGCGCTACGGTGCGACCGTCCCCGAGTACGGCGTAGTCCTCGAGTGGAACCGGCTCGAGTCGGGGGCACGCCGCATCAGCAGCGGTCACCGGGCCGGTCCGGATCGCAACAGCAGCAGATCCTCGACGGCGGCTCCCCCGGCGATGCCCGCATCAGCGGCGGCGAGCCGCCGTGTCTCACCCGACCGCAGCACAGCAACACCGACCATCGAGACCGCATGAGTGGCGTCGATCGCCGCGCCGATCCGCAAGGTATTGCGCGTGGGGCGCAGCAGCGTGGCGAGCCCTTGCACGGCGTGCCGCGTAACCAGCAAACCCACTACCACTCTTCGGGGCCGTGAACAATGTGCCGAACCGTGGCGTCGTGATAGGAGCAGTGCGGCAGCCCAGCCCAGCCGAAGCACGGCCGTAACTCTGGCGGCTCGACGCTGGGCGAGCTGAACCAAGGCGAATCTCCCTTTCCCTGTCCATCCTTCCCTTTGCCCTGCTGCATGCAGATAAACATTGGTTGTACTAATGCAATACTGGCTGCTGTGCAGCGACCAAGGCCCGATCCGGTGGAGGACTCCGCCACCGAACTGTTGGTCTCGGCGAGCCGTGCGCTCGTCGCGATCGCGGCGCGGTCGCTCGGAAGGGTGGAGGATCAGGTGACGCTGCCGCAGTACCGTGCCCTGGTCGTGCTCGCTACGCGTGGCGCACTCCGTCCGGTGGACCTCGCAGACGCGCTCGACGTGACGCCGTCGACGGCAACCCGGATGTGCGATCGCCTGGTCCGCAAGGGGCTCATGGAACGCGCCCACCGGGACAGCGACCGCCGGGAGGTCGAACTGCGCCTGTCCGCCGAGGGCAGGCGGCTGGTCAACGAGGTCACGGCACGACGTCGACGGGACCTGCGCCGAGTGCTGTCCCGCATCTCCGCGAGTGACCAGGCCAGCCTGATCCAGGCGCTGCGAGTGTTCACCGATGCGGCGGGCGAAGCGACGGATACGGCGCTCGGGTTGGGCCTATCGCTGTGAGCACCCCCAGCCGGAGGTTCGCGCCCGGAGCTCTGCCGGTGCCGCAGGACTGGCGACGGATCGCCTCGGACTGGCTGCGCGGATCGGCGACAGGACTGGTCCCGCTCGCGCTCGTCGTGGGGGCCGGCGCGGGCGCCGGTGCGGTCCTCTTTCGCTACCTCATCCTGTGGGTGACCGAGCTCGCCACCGGCCGGCGCGACTACAGCGATGCCGGCCACGTGAGCAGCCCGCACCTGCCCGGTCTCGGGATCTACTTCGTGCTGCTGGTGCCCGTGATCGGCGGCCTGATCTACGGACCGCTGATCGACCGGTTCGCCAAGGAGGCACGCGGCCACGGTGTCCCCGAGGTGATGCTCGCGGTGGCCGAACGCGGCGGTCGGATCGGCCCGGGCGTTGCCATCGTGAAATCGCTCGCCTCGGCACTGTGCATCGGCACCGGAGGATCGGTCGGCCGCGAAGGCCCGATCGTGCAGATCGGCTCCGCGCTGGGCTCGACAATCGGGCAGCGACTCCGGCTGCCTGAATCACGACTCCGGTTGATGGTGGCGTGTGGCGCCGCCGGCGGCATCTCGGCCACCTTCAACGCCCCGATCGCGGGGGTGTTCTTCGGGCTCGAACTGATCCTGCAGGACTTCGCCGCTGAGTCCTTCGGGGTCGTCGTGCTGTCCTCGGTCACCGCCGACGTGATCGGCCGAGCGGCCTTCGGCAGCCGGGCGTTCCTCGCACTGCCCGCGTTCAGCCTCGCCTCGGGCTGGGACTACCTGCTCTACGCGCTCCTCGGGCTGGTGGCCGCCTTCGTCGGCGTCGCCTTCATCAAGGTTCTCTACGGGATGGAGGACCTGTTCGACCGCTGGTGGCCAGGCCCGGTATGGCTCCGTCCGGCGACCGGTGGGCTGCTCCTCGGCGCACTGCTGCTCGCCCTGCCCGAGATGTACGGCGTCGGCTACCCCGTCCTAGAAGCCGGCGTCCGCGGGCACTACCACGGCGGCTTCCTGCTCGTGCTGATGGCCGGCAAGCTGCTCGCGGTCAGCCTCACGATCGCCATCGGAGGCTCGGGTGGCGTCTTCGCACCCTCGCTGTTCATGGGCGCCATGCTCGGCACCGCGTTCGGCGATCTGGCGCACGGCTTGTTCCCCGGAACGTCCGGTCCGGCGGGGGCGTACGGCCTGATCGGGATGGGCGCGGTCTTCGCGGGTGCAGCCAGGGCGCCGATCACCGCCGTACTGATCATCTTCGAGCTGACCGGCGACTACCGCATCGTGTTGCCGCTGATGGTGGCGATCGTCCTCGCGGCGGGGGTCAGCCACCTGGTCAGCTCCGACAGCATCTACACCCTCAAGCTGCGACGACGTGGCATCGACATCATGCGCGGGCGGGCGGCCAACATCATGACCCTCCTGCGGGTTCGGGATGCGATGCAGCCGGTGCCGCACCCGCTTTCCCAAGACGCCACGCTCGCTGACGTTATCGGGAGCCTCGACGCCGCCAGCACCGACGCCCTGCCGGTTGTCGACGGGTCCGGGATCTACCGCGGGAGCGTCACGACCGCCGAGATCGAGGCCGCGGCTCGGGACAACAGCCTGGACGCGACCGCCGGCGATCTCGCGATCCTCACCCCGACGATCCATCCCGACCAGACCCTCGAAGACGCCCTCAAACTGCTCGTCGCCAACGACCGTTCAGGCCTGCCCGTCGTCTCGCGCGGGGGACAAGGGGTCGAGGGTTGGCTCACCCATCGCGACGTGCTCCGCGCGTACAACGAGCACCTGCATGCCGGCGTCTCGAGCATCGAAGCCGCGTCGCAGGCGAGCACGGCACCGCCGGAGCCAGGCTCGGAGCCGATCGCACTCCCTGAGCCACAACTTCGGGGCTTCCGCATCGTCGACTTGCTTCTCGACCGCGACACTCCACCCGTCGGGCAGAGCGTCGCGGCGGTCGCATGGCCGGCCGGCAGCCTCCTGCTTGGGGTTCGGCGCGCGGTTGAGAGCCTCACCGTCGAGCCCGACACCGTGCTCGCGCGCGGCGATCGGCTCACCGTGCTCGTGAAGGCGGACCAGGTCGGCGACCTCTCCTCGATCATCAGCTCGCCCGCGCCGCCCGCGGCCCCGCCGGCCCAACCACGTCGGCGATCGAAGAACCCGCAACCGCCCTCCGGCGCAGCCCGATGACTCGCACCCGGCTGGCCGGCCCGATCATCGCCCTCGCCGTGACGGGGGCGCTGCTGGCCGGATGCGCGGGCACGACCTCCTCCGGCCGGATACCGGCACCGTCGGCGCGGATCGGCGCGCAGGCCGATGGAGCGCTGCCCACCGACCTAGCCACCATGCCACTGACCGAAGCCAACGGCACGACCACAACCCTCGCCGCCTTTCGTGGCAAGGCGGTCATGATCGCGGACTTCATGACCCTGTGCACCGACATCTGCCCACTGATTTCCGCGAACACTGCGGCCACGGCCCGAGCCCTCGCTGCCCAGGGTGCCCAGTCGCAGACGGCGCTGCTCGAGATCACGCTCGACCCGCACCGCGACACGCTGCACCGGCTACGCGCGTACCAGAAGCTGTACGGCGCCGAGCCGAGCAACTGGATCCTGCTGCGAGCGAGCCCTCCCGACACGCACCGGCTCTGGCACTACTTCGGCGTCTACGACCGCCGGGTCAAGGAGGGAACGCCCGCCGACACCGACTGGCTCACGGGCAAGCCGTTGACCTACGACATCGTGCACTCCGACGACCTGATCTACCTCGATCGCGAAGGTCGCGAGCGGTACGTCATCGACGGGAGCCCCGACACCCAGGGCCTGGCGCCACCTCGTCGCCTTGCACGTTTCCTCGGCTCCCAGGGACAGGCCGCGCTCATGCACCCCAACCCATCCCTCGACTGGACCGTCCCCGACGCGCTACGAGTCTTCAGCTGGCTGCTCGACCGGCGAATCGTCGCGAGCGGCGCGCCTTAGCCGCCCTGAGGTCGCACCGTCGCGCGAGGGCTAGGGAACGACCACCACGGGCCACAATCGCCGGGCGACCAGCCGGGCGCCGACCGAACCGATCCACCGATGCCGCAGCTGCTCGGACGCTCCAACAACGACCGCCGCTGCACCGAGATCACAGGCGATCCGGGCAAGCTCGGCGGCCACCTCGCCCTGGCCGGTCACGTATTCCACCTCCATGCTCGCCAGGTCAACCTCTGTACCCACCTCGTGCCACAGGTCAGCGACCGCTTCGTCGTTCGCCGTAACGCCCGACGCGACAAACGAGGGTTCGATCGCCAGATTGGGCCGCGACGCTACGTGCGCCAGCACGAGGCAGGAGCGTTGACGTCGCGCAAGGCCCACGGCGTAGGCGCCGGCACGCATCGAGGTTCGGGTGCCGTCGATGCCGGCGAGAACTATGGCGCCGGCACGATGTCCAGACATCGCCCGCGCCGAGTAAGGCGTCGAACGCGGCGCGCCAGTCATTGCCGGGAGCCGGTCAGTGTGTCCATGCCCGAGTCGATCCCCGTTCGACGCGGTGCCTTGCCAGCGTCATTGCCCGCCGGCCGCTGCCAACGGCCGGGTTCCCAGCGCCAGAGCGAGGCCGGAGCGTACTTGGGTCGGGCACATCGTTGCTCTATGCATGTGTGCATTATGCACCTATGGGGTAAGGATCGAACATGACCGCACGCCTAGCACCATCTTCATGACCGTCGCACGATTCGAGTCGCCCGGCGGGACCCCGGAGACACAGGCACTGAACTGCTTCCAGCGACTGAAGGACTTCCTCGACAGTGTCGGCGGTCGGTTCGACTCCATGGGCTACCTGACCGTCGAGGTCGCCGAAGCGAGCAGCATCGAGCCCGTGATGAGAGCACGCCGGATCGTGTTCGGCGACCACCCTCCCCGATCGATGGCCAACCGGCTCGCCGAGCTACCGCCTGGAGAGCAGGTTCGAGTCACCGCCCACCTCGACCGGGCCACGCCAGAACCGAGACGCCGTACCCGGAGTCGCAAAAACACCCGGGGTCGCAAGAGCGAAGGGTGAGCCGTCATTGTTCGCGTTGCTGCCGGCGTTCACACAATGAGTGCCTGGAACGAGGACCTTCCGTTCGCGGAAGTCGCGTACGACGACACACTCCTCCTGCAAGTGCGCGGCGAGATTGACATCGCCAACGTTGCGCAGCTCAAGGGCCAACTGATCCGAGCTGTCACCGGTCCGTGGCGGACGGTCGCGCTCGACCTCTCCGAGGTCGCGTTCTTGGGGGTGACCGGAAGCCATCCGATCGAAGAAGCCGCGACCAGCTGCGAACGTTCCGGCCGCCGGCTACACATCATCCGACCACAACCCCAGGTCCGCTGGCTTCTCGAACGAGTCGGCGTCGCCGAAGCCATCGTCACGGACGTGCAATGATGCGCGCTCGGAGGCTGACGACGGCGTCTGCCTCGCCTCCCGAAGGGCCGCCGGCAAAGCCGGTGCGCCTCAGCGACGTCATGACGCCGGACCCGGTCACGCTCCCTGTCACGGCCTCACTTTCCGATGCGGCGCAACGAATGACATCAGCCGACGTAAGCGCCGTCATCGTGCTGGAGGCCGGCACCATCCGCGGTGTCCTGACAGATGGCGACATCATCGTGCGCACCATTGTGGAAGGACGCCACCCGGCCCGGACCAAGCTCGGCGACATCTGCCGCCGGGTCGCCGCGGTCGAGCAGACCGCGACGATCGCCGAAGCCGACCGGCTGATGCGCCGGCAGTCGGCACATCAGCTGCCCGTGACCGCCCGCGGCAGGCCGGTCGGGATCGTGTCGGCCGGCCGGCTCGCCATGGCGAGCTCGGTGCCGGCCTGTGAGGACACGGCCGTCAGCCGGCTCGCACGCTACCGCTGAGGCCGCACACCGTCCCGGGCCCGACAGCCGGCCGGACATCAGTGGCGGAGACAGCGGTGGAATGGGCCGAACGGGCTATGCGGAGTCCATTTCTGGAGGTCGACACCCCATTTGTCCATGCATTATGCATCTAAGTTGGGGAGCACTGCGCATGCATCCGCCGAGGCGCCCGACGAGGAATCCCGAGGGCGGGTTCTCGTTGATCGAGTTGCTGGTCGTCATCATCATCATCGGCATCCTCGCCGCGATCGCCATACCCGTCTATCTCCATCAGATCTCGACGAGCTACGACGCCCAGGCCAAGAGCGATCTGCACCATGGCGCGATTGCCGAGGAGGACTACATGGTGTCGACCGGCGAGTTCTCGACCGACATCGGCACGACGGCGAAGTACGCCGTGCAGTACGAGAAATCCGACCACGTCAGTGCCATCAAGGCGTATCTCACCGATGACAACGGCGAACGGGTCTCCGGCAAGACCGGCTCGACCGGCTTCTGCCTGACCGCCCAATCCGACTCGGGCTCGTGGTTCGCCTACGAGAGCACGCTCGGCGGCCTGCAGGCAGGCACCTTCACCTCGGCTGCCAAGGGCTGCCCGAAGTAGTCGAGCGAGCCGGCGTCGCCGGCTGAGTGCGGGCGACGCGATGCTGCACGTCGCCGGATGCTGTACCGGCTCGGCGACCCGGTCGATGCCGGCCGCGCCTGACGTCAGTCCGATAGGACGATGAACGCGTCGACGTCGACCCTCGGGTGTCCCTTCGTGCCGAGCACACTGATCACGAGCTTGTGCGAGGCGGACGACGTCGAGATGACGTCGACGATCCATCCGGCCTCGGCGGTCGATGTGTGCAGGCTGACCTTGGTCGCCTTTCCGGAGCCGATCTTGACCTTCGCCGACCCGTACTTCGGGCCCTCGGTCGACACCCAGGCGACCTGCGACCCGTGGAAGGAGAAGGTCGCCGTGCTGCCGCCGTGTTTCGCGGACTTCACGTGACCTCCGCTGGCGCCGGACAGCGAGTGCCGCTTCCAGCCCGAGGAGTAGGCGATCGACTTGGACGTCTCCTGCACGCGGGTCAGCGTGTAGGTCTTGCCGGCCTTGGTAGTACTGGTGTTGCCGGCGTTGTCCGTCGCCGACACCTTGAACCGGTACTTGTGACCCGTAGCCAGGTGCAACGTCAATGACGACGATGTTGTGACGCCGTACTTGGTGAACGAGCCGCCGCCCTTGCTCTCGTAGAGCGTGTAGTGGTTCACCCCGCTGGTCGCGTCTGTCGCATGCCAGCGCACCGTGACCGGGACGCTCGACCCGAGATGGACGTTGCTCTGGATGCTCAGGCTCGGCGCCTTGGTGATCGACGGTGGGACGCTGTCGTAACACAGTGGTCCGTCGGTCTGGTCGCCGGACTGCAGCCCCATGTTGTCCCATGCCTCGACGTCGACGGTGTTGCAGCCCTGCCCCTCAGAAGCCAGGTCGAGGGAGGCGGACGTTTCCTTGACGAACTCGGGACCCGCGTAGAAGGGGTTGCCCGAGCCAGGAGTCGCCTCACTCGCGGGATCACCGGGATCGGCGTCCCACGCATCGCTGAAGCCAGCGACACCGCTCGCCGGGAAGCCGCCACCGGTATCAGCGACATCTATCCCGATCGTCTGGTCGGTGCGGTACCACACACCCGCCGTCGGGCCGGTGAAGGTGACGTCGGGCCGGCCGTCGTCGGCGAACAGATGCCAGTTCATCGCCCAGGCGAGCTGGAGCATGTTGGCCGAGCCCCACCCCGTCACCAGGTCGAAGCCGGTGCCGGCGCAGTACCCCGTGCCGACGTCGTTGGAGTTGCAGCCCGACGTGATGTCGTAGTACGGGTTGTGCGGCGCGCCATCGATCCCCGACTCGTAGATCGGGTAGTTGGCATTGCCCATCGGCGCGCAGGGCGACGAGCCGGACCCACAGATGCTGCCTTCGCTCAGGAGATAGGAGTCCTCCTGTGCGAAGAAGCCGGCCAGCTCCGGCGCAACGATGCTGGTGCCACCGTTGCCGCTCAGCGATCCGTCGAAGTAGAAGTTCTGGGGGGTGTGGTACCAGTCCGCGTTCAACGAGAGGTCGGGCACGGCGCGCGACCCGCTTCCGCACGGCTCGTTGCTCTGGTACGACGGCGCGCTGTACACCGCACTGCAGCCGCCGCCGGAGCCGCCGTCGTTGGACCCGCATCCGTCCGGGCCCCCGCTCCACGCCGATTCGCTCACATACTTCGAGCTCGAGCTCAGGCTCAGCTCGGTCCCACCGGCACCGACGACGTTCGGGTCCGAGGCCGGGAAGCTCACTGACAGGTGGGAGCAGTCGTCGAAGGCGCCACGGTCTCCGGTAGCCGCCACGAGCGTCCAGCCCTGGCCGACCATCTCGCTGAAGATCGCATCTCGCGTCGACATCTCGGACGAGTTACAGCCGAAGTTCTCCGTGCACGACCAGCTCGTGCTGAACACCCTCGCGACATTGTCGCTCACCATGTCGTTGTAGATGTCGGTGAAGGTGGCGTCGTTGAAGTTTGCGCCGTCGTACAGATAGACCTTCGACGTGTTCTGCGACGCGCCGAAGCTGTTGGCCATCGCCGTAGCCCACTCCAAGTCCATCGTTCCCTCGGCGTCACAGCACGCGGGCGAGCCGTCGATGTTCTTCTCCTGGAAGGCGTATGCCAGGTAGGGGTACTGGTCGTGGAACCCGACCATGTCGCTCGTCTGTTGCGAGCCGAAGGTCGCGATCGCGATCGACGTCTGCGCCGGCGAGTTCCCCGAGTTGCCCAGCGGGTTGCAGCAGTCGCTCTCTCCGGCAAGGGCGGTGAAGTCGTAGGCCTGGGAGCTGTAGAGATCGGTCGGGTCGTAGGCGCCGTCGGTGATGTTCGGAGTCATGCCTCGCGACGCGCGCATGGCGTGCTTCAAAGCGGACCGGCTGCCGTTCGCGCTGGCGTGCGCACCGTTGGAGACGACCGGACCGGGAACGTAGGCCGGGCTGGCCGGCTCGTGCGCGGTCGGAGACGCCGGGAACATCGTCTGCAGGCTGCTGAGCCCCTGGATCGACTCCACGAAGCCGGTCAACGATGCCGGCACGGCCGGAGCCTGGGCGTTGGCGAAGAAGGTCTTTCCGTTCAGCCGGTAGTTGTTGATCTGGACCGACAGCGCCTTCTCGATCGTCCCGACGGTGCCGGACAGATCCACGACGAGACGGTTCGGGTACAGGTGCGTGACGGTGAGCCCGGCCTGCTGGGCCCACGACACCACCGCTTGCTGCGCCGCGGGGCTCGGTCCGAAGCGAGCTGTCCACGCCGGCTCGCTCAGGAACCGGTGGAACTGCGGCGAGGACTTGTCCTGGACCGCGGCCAGGAACTGCTGCTCCGCCGCCGGGTGCGGCAGCTGCAAGCCGACCGCGAGGCGGATGGTCTGGGCCGGGGTGTACGCCCCGAGGTCTCGAGCCGCGCCGTCGCTGACCGGATGCGGCACGCTCGCCACCGCCGGCCGGTACGTCGCGGCCGCGGCTGAGGTGAAGGTCGGCAGGACGAGTGTTCCCGCGATGGCGACCGCAGCCGATGCGATCACCAGGACGTGCGTGCGTCGAAGCAGAACCCGGGTGTGCATGAAGTGCCCCCATATCGAGCCAGACATGACCCAATGAATGACGGCGCAGCCCCCCCGGGCGATGCACGAGCCGCGTCATCAATCGGCCGTCGCCGCGAATCCTAGGTTCCGCCGGTACGCCGGACAATAGGCCTGGAGAGTGCCTCCCCGACCGCGGCCGCGAACCGCCGAAATCGCCGGAATCGCCCTGAAAACCGGTGCTAGAAGATGCTCTCGATGTCGTCGCCCACGTCGTCGGCGGCGTCCTCCACGTCGTCGGCTGCGTCCTCGACCGCGCTGCCTACGGCACTCGCAGCGTCGGAGACTCCGTCTCCGACCGCGCTGGCAACGTCCTCAGCCCCCTCACCGACGTACTCCGCACCCTTCACCGAGTCGTCGACGACATCCTCGCCGAGGCCGAAGGTCTGCACGCCGAGATCCTTCGCCGCCTCCAGCCCGTCACCACCGAGGTTGTAGACGCCCTCGAGCAGGTCTCCGCCGTCGTCGGCGGCGCCGATCGCGACGTCACCCACCGCCCCGAGGACGTTGCCGCTCTCGATGTCGCTCCCGGCGTTCTCGAAGGCCGACGCCGTGTCGTCGACGACGTTCTCGCCCGTGCTCAACGTGTCCGAGACCGCGTCCTCGACCGCCGGCGCGATCGCATCGCCGACGAAGTCGCCGACCGCCGAACCGAGGAACGTGCCGGCCGGCCCGAGCACGGCGGTGCCGGCCGCGCCGAGCGCGATCGCCATCCCGGTCTCGATCCCGGACTTCTCGGTGTCGGCGTAGAGGTTGCCGTAGTTGCCGTCGATCAGGTCGCCGATCACGGCACCCGCACCGTTGATACCGGGCAGCTCCGAGGAGGCGGCCCCGATCCCGAGGTCGAGCGCGACCGAGCCCGCCTGCCCGAGTGCGCCGTCGTAGTTGCCCTCGGCGAGGTCCTCGAGCCCTTGTACGGCGTCGCCGACCTGCAGCCCGTCGCCGGTAAGACCGGCACCGAAGTCACTGGAATCGTTGAACCCGATGTTCTCGGCGTCGCTCATCGCGGTGTTCAGGTCGCCGGAGTCGCCGCCCTGACCGCTCGCCGCGTCCTCCGGTGCAGTGTCGAGCTGCTCGAACTGCGCCCCGAAGGGCTCGGCCTCCCCGAACCCACCGAAGCCTTCTCCAACCGTCACCGTGAGCTCCTTCCGCTCGCTGTCCCACAGCCGACTACGTACGTTGCGGTCGCCGGGTTCTCGGTCACGCAGGCGCGATGCTGACCTGCCGGCCGGTGAGCGCCGGGCTCAGCAGACCGTAGGCCTTCTTGTAGGGCATGCCGAACACGTACTCGTTGCCGTCCGGCGTCGCCACGCCCAGCAGCTTGCTGTTCACGCGGAAGCGCCCCGGCTTGATCGAGACGCCGTTCCCGAAGCTGACCGCCCGTGAGTTCTCCGGCGGGTTGGCTGCCCACTCGGCGGCGTGCTTGCGCGCGATCATCTCGCCGAAGATCAGGAACGGGACAAACCCCACCAGGAGGATCTTCAGGTAGATCATGTTCGGGCTGACGTGGACGACCTTCTCGTCGGTGACGATCAGGTACCCCCATTTCGCCTTCTTGCCTTCGACCCGAATGCCGGGCTTTGCGTACAGGACTGTGCTCATCGAGCTCCCACCGTTTCGTCGTTGATCGGTCTGATCGGCATCCCCGCGCCTGCGGTCACTGCGTCCCCTCCGCCAGGCTGCCCGCGACTGGCTGCCGGTCGGCATCGCTGAGCTCGCCCGCCACCTCGCTGACCCGGTTCGACGGCACGGCCGCGAGCCGCGCCACCTCGAGCGCGGTCTGGATCGTTTCGGCCTCGAGGAGGACGAAGCAGGTCTCGTCCGCGGCGACGTAGATCGAGCGCAGGTAGCGCGCCACCCCGCCACGCATGGTGACCAGCTCGGCAGCCCGGCGGACGCTGCCCGCGCCCGTGCCGGCCGCGCTTGCACCGTCGGCAGGGACGTACAGCTCGAGCAGGTACTCAGGCATCGGCGCGAACGCTAAGGCCTGGCCGGCCACCCCTCAATAACGGGAAACCTCAATGTTCAACCGGACCCCTCGACCAGGTCGGGCTCAGCGATCAGCCTGGCTCGGCCGGGTCCGGCTGATCAGCATCGGGCAAGCGCAGCCGAGCGGCCAGCCGCCCGCGGGATGCCACTGCGAGCTTGGCGTAGACACGCGAGAGGTGCACCTCCACGGTGTGTACCGTGACGCCGAGCTCGCGCGCGATCTCCTTGTTGGACATCCCCTCGGCGGCGCGTTCAGCGGTACGCCGTTCCGACGGCGTCAGCAGACCGGCGGCGGTGCTCCCTCGAGCGGCGGTCCGATCGCGCTCGGCGCGGGCGTCGCCGGCCCATCCGGTCGACCCGATCCCGTCGAAGATCGTCGCGGCCTGCTCGAGCGCGGCCCGCGCCGACCCCCACTGGCGGAGCCGACGCTGCGCCCGGCCGAGGCTGAGCAGGCAGCGGGCAGCGTCGAAGCGCAAGCCGAGGCGGTCGTACTCGGCGGCTGCGGCTCCGAGTCGGTCTGCGGCGCCGCGATGATCGCCGTCGGCGTCGGCCAGCTCCACCAGGCTCGAACCGCGTTGCTCCGTGACCGACGCCCAGGGGTGAGCATTGGCCGCCGCGAAGGCCCGCAACCGGCTAACGACGTCTGCCGCCCGATCGACCGCGCCGATGTCGACCAGCGCCTGCACGAGGTCGGGAGCAACCGGGAACACGCCCGGTTCGGCGACCCCCTCAGCCGCACAGGACTCCCACACCTCGCTCAACTGCTCCGCGGCGCCGCCCGGGTCGTGGTTCAGCAGCATCCCGATCGCGGATGCCCGTAGCCCTTCGAACTCGTCCCAGCGGCATCCGGTCTCCCGGCCGCGCGCGATTGTCAGTCCCGCCCACTCGCTGGTCTCGGCCGCGTCCCCCCGGCCGACCGCAAGAAGCGCGCGGCATCGCTCGTACTTCGGACGGAACATCAGCTCGCGGTCCGCCGACTCGGCCCACTCGCTCAGCAGCGCACCCGCGGCGTCCCACTCCCCAACCCGGAGGTGCAGCTCGCACAGGTGCAGGCGCATGAGCGCGTAGGACTCGACCTCGCCGCGCTCGTCGGCAAGCGCGAGCAGGCGCTCGAGAATGGCGCGGCCGGCAGGGATCTCGCCGCGCCAGACGTGTCGCTGGCCGGCCACCCGCTCCGGGGTGACCGCGATGTAGGCGTCCACGTCAGAGGTCGCGCGCGACAGCGCGCAGAGGTCCTTGAGCGGTTGGCCGCTCATCGCCCTCGTCCAGGCAAGGGCGTAGAGCCCGGCGCGCCGCAGCGCCGGCGCCGCGGCTTCGGTCAGGGTGACCGCTTCCGCCGCCCACCTCGCAGCCTGCGGGATGTTCGTGATCGTGCTCGCGGCGGCGTTCGACGCCTGCTTCGCCAACACGCGTGCGCGCACGACCGCGTCGTCGGGTGCCTCGGCCAGCGCGAGCCGGCGCATCTCCGCCAGGTCGGCGAGACTGCGCGACCCCGGGCCCTCGGCCAGCATCAGCCACGCGCGCGCCCGCTCGGGTCCCGGCGGCAGCGCATCCATCTCTGCGGTGAGGACATCGGTCATGCGCTGCATCTCACCCGCGGTCTCGAGGCACTCCGCGAATGCAAGCACCCGCTCGCTGCGGTACGCCGACTGCGGCGGCGTGAGCCGAAGCGCATGCCCGGCAAGCTCCGCCGCCTGCTGCCTGGCCCCGCGCGCGGAGGCTCGTGCAGCCGACCGGGCCAGGGTCCCGGACAGCTCGTGGTCGGTCGTCGTACTCGCCAGCGCGAGATGCATCGCTTGCTGCTCGGGGTCGGTGATCGTGGCGGCGAGCGAGAGATGCAGCTCGCGGCGAACCCGCTGCCCGGCATCGCGAACCGCGGCCGCACCGAGCAGCGGATGGGTGGGACGGACGCGATGGCCGTCGACCTGCACGAGACGGAGGTCGACGATGTCGTCGAGCGGGTCCGGTCCGACCAGCTGCGCCAGGCCGTCGAGGCCGAGGTCAGGGCACAACGCGAGGAGCATGAGCGCCCGCCGCGCACCCGGTGGCAGCTCGTCGACCCGCCGCTCGAGCAGCTCCTCGATCCGGGCCGGGATCGGCAGGTTGTCGACGCTGGGCGGAGTCTCGAGGGCGAGCAGCTCCCGGCCCAGCTCGAGCAGGAACAGCGGGTTGCCACCGGTGACGTCGACCATGCGGTGCAGCACCGAGCGCGGAAGGCTGAGCCCGAGACGGTCGAGCAGCAACCGGCGCACCGCACCGAAGCTCAGCGGCCCGACCGCCAACAACTGCACGGCGTCGCTCGCGAACGACCGCTCGATCGTTACTGGTGCCTCGGAGCTCCTGGTCATGACGAAGCACACCTGCTCGTGCCTGAGCCGCCGGGCGAGGAAGCTCAGCACGTCGAGCGAGGACGGGTCTATCCATTGGACGTCGTCGATGGCGATCAGCATCGGCGCGGACTCGCAAGCATTCTGAACGACCGCCCGAAAACCGAGCGCGATGGCCCGGGGATCGGGTGGCTCGGCGTCATGAGTGCGCCGCAGCAGCGCCACCTCGAGCGCGAGCCGTTGAACATCGGGCAGGCGGGCGAGCTCGTCTCCGTCGATGTCGTCGCAGAGCTCGATCAGCGCCGAGAACGGGCGCGGCGCCTCGGTGCTGCTGCCGCCGGTGGACAGCACCCGGTGGTTGCCGGCACCGGCGATCCGGATCGCGGCCTCATACATCGTCGTCTTGCCGATTCCGGGCGGCCCGGAAAGGACCAGCGCACGCGCTCCCCCCTCGCCGAGAAGGGCGTCGTGGACGGCGGCAAGCTCGCCGTCACGGCCGACCACCCAACGAGCGGTCGAGCCAAGGTCTAGCGTCCCCAAGCCAGCCAACCCATCCGTCACCGCGGCCGCTGCACGATCCCGCTCGCAATCGTAGTGGCGCAGGTGAGCCGGATCCGGCGTTGCCGAAGTGCGCGGGTTACCTCGGGCTGGTCGCGGACAGCAACCACCGGTCGGCGAAGCCGCTCAGGTTCTT
Organism: Mycobacteriales bacterium; assembly: GCA_035504215.1. Lineage (NCBI taxonomy): Bacteria > Bacillati > Actinomycetota > Actinomycetes > Mycobacteriales > Mycobacteriales bacterium. Next base: position 26,850 of record DATJSI010000062.1, on the reverse strand, counting down.
GCCACTGATCCGGTCGAGGTAGCCGACCCACTGCTGGCGGTCCGCGTCAGCACGCGTTTCGGCTAGCCGAGCTGCCCAGCGCGGCGCATGACGTCCGCTGCCGCGTAACCGTCGCGCAGGTCGACATCGTCGATGACGCGCCCGTCTCGCAGGCGGATCATCCGTTCGCACCGCGCTGCGACCTGAGGGTCATGCGTGGCCACGATCATCGTCATCTGATGGGTCTTTCGCAGGCCGGCCAGCAGCTCAAGGATCTCGGTGGCGGTCGCCGAGTCGAGGTTGCCGGTCGGCTCGTCCGCGAGCAGGAGTGACGGCGTACTCATCAGGGCCCGGGCGATCGCCACCCGCTGCTGCTCCCCGCCGGACAGGTGCGACGGCAGCGAGTCGGCCCGGTCCGCCAGCCCGAGTGCGGTGAGCAGCTCGAGCGCGCGGTCCTTCTTGCGGTACCCGGTCTTGTACGGGAGCACCGGCGCGATGACGTTGTCCAACGCGGTCAGCGCCGGAAGCAGGTTGTAGCGCTGGAAGACGAACCCGACGGTACGCCGGTAGTCGGCGAGCGCCCGACCGCGCAGGCCGGTGATGTCGACATCACCGCTTCGGATTGTTCCGGCGTCCACGCGCTCGAGCGCGCCGATCAGCTGAAGCAAGGTCGACTTGCCCGATCCGGACGCGCCGGTGAGCGCCACGAACGAACCGGCTTCTATGGTCAGCGTGACATCGTGCGCAGCGTCCACCTGGTGATCGCGGCCGAGCCCGTAGGACTTGGTCACCCCGTCGAGCTCGAGCCGGGCGCTTTCGCTCTGCGTCATCGAGATCACTCCTCCGCCAGGAGATGGGAAGCCGGAAGGCGACGCAACACCTGCGCCGGAAGCAGCGCGGCCGCCGCGGTGATGATCACGCCGGCAACGACCTCGACGGCGGCGACCGCATACAAGCGGCCGGGAAGCTGCCCTGCGAAGTGCGCCGCGACATAGAGGCCGACACCTGCGCCGAGCGCCGATCCGATCAGCCCGATGATGGCGCCCTCGGTCACGACCAGGCGGCCGAGGACGCGCTCCCGCCAACCGAACGCGCGAATCGCCGAGAGCTCCGGAGCCCGCTCCCGGATGTTGAGCACGATCACGTCCGTGACGCCCACCACGCCCACGGCGATGGTGGCGATCGCTGCGACGTAGTCGACGCTGCGGACCTGAAGCGCGATCGCATTGCCGAGCAACGTCCCGACGAGCACTCCGTGAAAGGCAAAGCTGACCGCCGCGAGCACGGTGAGAGCCACCACCCCCGCGGCCAGGCTCAGCGCCGCGACGACGACCCGCACCGGAGTCCGGATGGCGTTCGTGGCCGCGAGCGCGGTGACACCGCGGGGATGGTGCGCGCGTCGCACCGACAGGACGGCCGGCCGCACGGACGCGATCGCATCGGCGCGGGCCGCTAGCGCGGCGGGAACCAAGCCCGCGAGCACAGCCACCCCGACGGCGACCGGGACCGCGAGCACGGCCCGGCCGGTGGATGCATGCAGCCCGATGGTCGGGGCGAGCAGCCGGGCGCCGAAGGCGCCCACGACACCGGCAACGAGGCCGACGGCTGCGAGCTCTGCCACCACCGAGAGGAACAACCTGGGTCGGGTCCAGCCGAGGCAGGCGAGGATGCCGAGCTCCTGGCGCCGCGACCGCACCGCGGCGGTCGCCGAGTTGGCGACGAACAGCGCACACACGACGAGGATCAGGACGTACAGCGCCACACTGTTTCGGTCGACGGCGTGGAGGATGCGGAGCCCGACGCCTTTCTTCACCCAGTACTCGGTGACCCGCAGCGGCGGCTCCCCCAGCCGGCTGGCCGGCAGCGCAATCGTCGTCGGCATACCGGATACGCCGTCCACGATGTCGACGTCGAGATGCGTGCGTTGCTGGATCTGCTGCGCGACCTCACGGACCCGCGCGAGTGACAGCGCGTTGGGTCCGGTCACGCCGTGCACCCGCACCCGGATCACGCTGATCGGGTCATGCGTGTGGAGGTTGCCGCTGTAGCGGTCGGCGACCTGAAGGGCAGGAAGCGCGGACAGCGAGGTGATCAGGTTCGCCGGCTGCGCGACGTAGCCGCCGAGGTTCTGGTTCGGCACCAGGTCGTTGCCGCCGAGCAGTCGGCTGCTGGTCGCTCCGTCCGGGCGCGCGACGGTCGAGGCGTACGCGCCCAGCGGTAGATCGGCGAGCTGGTCGAACGTGGGGATCTTCGCGGGGTTGAAGACCCCGACCAGCCGGGGTGAGGCCAGCGGATCGGTGTCGGGCGAGTACTTGTTCGAGGCATGCGAGTGCGCCTTGATCGCCCGGTACTGGGTGTCGGCGTTGTCCATCGGGGGGTTCGAGGTGAGCGGCGTGTGCCAGACCGAGGTCTTGTTCGTCACCTGCTGTGGGACCAGCGCAGCGCTACCGTTCTGCCGGTAACGCACCGGGCCGACGTTCCAGTACGCGGTCAGCCCGTTGGCGAGCCCTCCAGGCCGGCTCAGGTCAGACAGCAGGTCGGCGTACGCCTGACCGGCGGACGCGCGGTGGGTCGCGATCGGGTGCCCGGGCGCCTGCGCATGCCTGGCCCTCCAGCCGAGGGTCATGTCAGGGGCCGAGTGCGGGCTGGCCAGCGCTTGCAGCGTCGTGTCGGCGTACTCGTCCATGCCGATGCCGGTCGAGGCCAGCACCGGGAACGTGGTGGTGTGGCGCGAGACGGTCCGCAGCCCGCTCGACGCTGACGAAAGGTAGCTGCCGCGAACGACCGCCCGGTTGAGGTGGTCGAGCTTCGCCTCCGCGACCGGGTCGACAGCCGCGATCAGGACCGGCAGTGACCATTGGACGTACACCCGTGCGCCTCCGGCCACCGACCGGTACGGCGGATCGCCGTCGACCTTGGACCAGCAGACGGCGTCGGACTGGGCAGCGAGCCCGAACGGGTTCTTCGGCCGGCTGAACCGGACCGGGCAGGCCGGGCGGAGCCGGCCGCCGGGAGCCACCTCGTACGTCACCAGCGAGGGGTTGAGCTTTCGCTTGAGCCGGGCCGGCGTCACATACAGGTACGACGGCGGCTGCTTGATCCGGCTTGCGCCGGACTCGCTGACCCACGTGGTGTTCACCCGGTAGAGCTGGCGGCCGCGGCGGTCGTAGGCCGCCTTGGGCACCGGGAAGTCGGTCGTGGTCATGAGCAGCGAGTAACCGACCATCGCGATCGGCGCGGCGACCGCTACGCCGGGGGTCGACTCGATCCGGTGGTAGTCCGCCATCGTGATGCCGCCGTAGATGCCGGACAGGAAGTTGGGCTGGACGGTGTGAGTGCGCGCCTCGAGCGCCGTGCGCGCGCCCTTCGGGCGGACCAGGATGTCGTACGCCGGCACGAAGTGTGAGGTCACCGTGCCGACGGTTCGTAGCTGCGAGGTCTTCGCGGCCGCGGTCAGAACGGTGAATGCCGACGTGGCCAGCACGAGCCCGACCAGCAGGGTGACCAGCCGCACCGGCCGGTAGCGGAGCTGGGAGAAGGCGAGCCGGCCCACGGGCCCCACCTCGTTCCGTCGTACTGTCCGGATTCTTACCTAGCAACAATGCAAGATCGGCGCTACCTTACCTAGTAACTAGGCAAGCCGAAATGAACTTGTTACCAACGGCCGGGAGGTGCACGGATGCCGTTGCATCACGCCGTCCTTGCGTTGATCGCGGACTCGCCGACGCACGGCTACGAGCTGCGCTCCCGGTTCGAGGAGGCGGTCGGCGACCAGTGGGGCGGGCTCAACATCGGCCACCTCTACCAGGTGCTCGACCGGCTCAGTCGTGACGGGCTGATCGAGTCCGAACGCGAGCCTCAGCCGATCAAGCCCGACCGGGTCGTGCACCACGTCACCGAAGCGGGCCGGCGCGAGCTCGACGAGTGGCTGGCCGAGCCCAGCTCGCGACTGCGCGGCTATCGGGACGACTTCTTCCTCAAGATGATGGCGGCGACGCGCACCGGCGACCGCGACGTCCTCGACGGCGTGCTCAACCGGCAGCGCAGCCATCTGATGAGGGAACTACGCGCGCTCGCCGATGCGCGCACGCCCGACACGGCCACGGTCGACGACCTGCTCATCACCGCCGCGGAACTGCACATCCGCGCCGACCTCGGCGTCGTCGACGCTGCCGAGCAGCGGCTCGCCGGAACCCTGACCACGCCGCCGCGGGCCGCCGCCCGATCCGGCCGCAACCCTGCCCGCAGACGGGCCCGCGCCGCCGGCGAGTGACCGGGCACGGGCACACCGGTCGTGCCGCCGCGCCGTGCGCCGCGCGTGCGCTCCGTTGATCCGCGCCGTGCGCCGCGCGTGCGCTCCGTTGATCATGAGGTGAGAGCAGTCGTCCGGCTGGGCAGATCGACTGTGTCCAGGACGGGCCTTCGGGCACCGGCGGACGGCGAACTGGCGGAGAAGGAGCAAACGTCGATGTCGACGGTCGCGTGGGTGCTCGGCGGTGGCGGGCTGCTCGGCGCAACCGAGGCGGGCATGGCGCAGGCGTTGCTCGAGACCGGCATCGTGCCCGACCTGGTGCTCGGCACCTCGATCGGCGCGATCAACGGCGCGGTGTTGGCCAGTGACCCGACCCCAGCAGGTGCGGTGGACCTCGCCACGATGTGGGAGCAGATCGCCGGCGCCGACGTGCTCGCCGCGTCGGCGGTCGACCGGATGAGTCACTGGGTCCGCAACCGCACCTCGCTGCACTCGAACGACCGTCTCGCCGCGCTTCTCACCGCGCACCTACCCGCAACCTTCTCCGACCTCGCCGTCAGGTTCGAGTGCGTGGCCGCGAGTATCGGCGGCGCGCGGGAGACCTGGTTCAGCGAAGGACCGCTGGTCGAAGCGGTGCTCGCGTCCGCCGCGCTGCCGGGCGTCTTCCCTGCGGTGCAGATCGGCGACGAGCACTACTTCGACGGCGGGCTGGTCAACTCGGTGCCGATCGGTCGCGCCCTGCGGCACGGCGCCGACACGATCTGGGTGCTGCACGTCGGGCGGGTCGAGGAGCGACTCCATCCGCCTAGGTTCCCCTGGGAGGTCGGCTTCGTCGCCTTCGAGATCGCCCGCCGGCACCGCTTCCATCGCGACCTGTCCGAGCTACCCGACGGCGTGACTGTGCACGTCCTGCCGACCGGCCTCGAGGCGCGCGACGCCGCAACCTGGTCCGCGCTGCGCTACCGCAACCCGCGCAGGATCGGCGACCGGGCCGAGCGCGCCCACCGGGCGACCGCCGAGTACCTGCAGAGAATCAAATGAGCAACCCGCTGCGGCTCCTGACGACAGGAGTCCTGATCGTCGTCGAGGTGCTGCTGCTTGCGGTCTCACCGCTCGCGCTCGTGGTCGCTGTCGTGGTCGGTCTGCTGTTACGAACCAGCCGGCCGGCGCGCTCGGTGCTCCTGGTTGCCTGCTATCTCGCGCTGGAGCTGGCCACCATCGCGCGGATCGCCGGCGGCGTCGATGACTGGGACGAGCTGGTGCGGCGTACCTTGCAGCGCGGCTTGGGCGCGCTGAGCCGCTCGCTCGACCTCGAGCTCGAGCTCGAGCCGGGCTCGGCCACCGCTGAGGCCCTGCACACGGAGCCGGGCGTCGTGGTGCTCGCCCGGCACAGCGGACCGGGCGACTCGGTGCTGATCGCCTGGCTGCTGACCGTGCGCTACGGGCTGCGCATTCGGGTGGTGCTCAAGGCGGCGATGCGCTGGGAACCGCTGCTGTCGGTCGCCTCACGCCACCTGCCGCTGTACTACGTCCGGCACGGCTCGGGTCGCGCGATCAACGGCGTACGGCGGTCGGCGAGCGACCTGAGCGCCGGCGAGTGCCTGTTGCTGTTTCCCGAGGGCGGCAACTTCAGCTGGGAGCGTCGCCGTCATGCGATTCGCTGGCTGGCCACGCACGGCGAGCTCACGCGGGCGCGGCGGGCGATGAGACGGACCCACACTCTGCCGGTGCGGACCGCGGGTGCGATCGCCGCGCTACAGGCCGCACCCGAGGCCGCGGTTCTGCTTCTCACCCACTCCGGGATGAGTCCGGACGGCCGCAGCCGATCATGGTGGCGGCTGCCGATCCACCTTCGTGTCGACGTACGCACGCTGCTGATCCCGGCGCCGAGCATCCCGCGCGACGAGGCCGCCATCACGGAGTTCCTGGAGGAGGCGTGGTCGGTGGTCGACACCTGGGTGGAAGGCCATGCGGCACTCGAGGAGTTCCAGCGCGACCGCGGCTAACCAGATGCGGCGGCTCAACCCGAAGGCGTCGGGCGGTTGCGTCCGTGCTGCTCGTGGCTGGACACCCAGTCACCGTGGATGACCGCGCTGCTGAGCGACGTCTCGCCGGCGAGGACGACCGCCGCACAGATCTCGGCCAGCTTGCGCGCCTTGCCCGGCCCGCGGCACCCGAGCATCTCGAGGCACTCGCGCTGGGTTGCGAGGCCGGTGCCGCCGCCGACGGTGGCGACGATGAGCGACGTCAGCGTCATCGACCAGTAGTAGTCACCGTTGGCGAGCAGCTGGGTGTAGGAGACGCCGGCGTGCGACTCGGCGATGTTCGCGACGTCCTGGCCGGTGGCGATGAACATCGCGGTCAGCCCGTTGGCCGCTTGGGCACCGTTGTTGGCCGACCCGACCAGGAACGAACCGGCCATCTGCACCTGCCGCGCCCAGAACAGCGTCTCGGTGTCGACGCCCATCAGTGACTTGAGCAGGTCACGCTTGATGGTGGCCTCGGCGACCACACGCTTGCCCCGGGTCTCCAGCATGTTGATCCGGGAGTGCTTCTTGTCGGTGTCGATGTTGCCCGACAGCAGGTAGCGGACATCGGCCGGATAGTTGTCCTCGATCCAGGTGCAGGCGGCGAGCGTGGCCTTGCCGGTCATGTTCTGGCCGGCCGCGTCGGCGGTGGTGTAGTTGAAACGCAAGTAGCGGACCGGCCCGATCGAGTAGTGCCGGATGCCACGCAGCAAGCCGGCCGAGGTTGTGGCCTCGGCAACCTTCTTGAGCTGGTCGAAGTTCTCGTCCACCCAATCGCCGAAGCGATGCGCCTCACGCGCGTCATCGAACACGAAGGCCGGAGCGCGCTGCATCGCGTCGTCCACCACGGTCGTCTTGACGCCACCGCTCTCGGTGAGCAGGCGCATGCCGCGGTTGTAGCTCGCGACCAGCGTTCCCTCGCTCGTTGCCAGCGGGATGTAGAACTCGCCGCGGGCATGCTCACCGTCGATCCGCAGCGGGCCGGCGACACCGATCGGAACCTGCGCAACGCCGGTGAAGTTCTCGACGTTGCCCCTCACGACGCCGGGGTCGAACGAGTAGGCGGCGAGGTGGGTCAGGTCGGCGCCGGTGCGTGCGGTGACGAACTCCCGGCGCGCAGCGGCCAGCTCGTTCGTGTAGTCGTCGTACGGGTCGCGAGGGACACGGTGCCGTGCACCGCCGCTAACACCGTCAGGCATCGCGGACCGCGCCACGAGGAGCCTTGAGGGTTTCCTTGGCGATCTTGCCGGTCGCGTTCTTCGGCAGGCTCGCCCGGAACTCGAGCTCGCGCGGGTACTTGTACGCCGCGACCCGCTCCCTGACGAAGTCGATGATCTCCTCCGCGGTCGCACACGCACCCGGCCGGAGCTCGACGAAGGCCTTCACGTCCTCACCGAGCAGCTCGTGCGGCACCCCTACGACAGCAGCCTCCGCAACTGCCGGGTGGGCGTAGAGGACTTCTTCCACCTCGCGCGGATAGACGTTGTAGCCGCCGCGGATGATGAGATCCTTGATCCGGTCGACGATGAAGATGAAGCCGTCCTCGTCGCGGTAGCCGAGGTCCCCGGTGTGGAACCAGCCCCCGGCGTACGCCTCGGCAGTCGCCTCCGGGCGGTTGTGGTAGCCGCGCAGCGTGTTGACGCCGCGGATCACCAGCTCGCCGACGTGTGCCTCGCCGGGCGGGAGCGGCTCGCGATCGTCGTTCCAGATCTGCACCTCGACGCCCCAGATCGGCTTGCCCACGCTGTAGATCCGGCGCTCCTCGGCGCTGATGTTGAACGTCGCCGTCGCCGCCGTCTCCGTCATCCCGTAGCCCTCGAGCACGACGAAGCCGAGCTTGCGTTCGACGGCGTCGAGGACCTCGGCGGGGATGGCCGCGCCGCCCGAGATGCCGACGCGGAGCGAGCTGAGGTCGTAGTCGTCGATGGTCGGCTCGTTGAGCAACGCGATGTACATCGTCGGCACGCCCTCGAAGACGGTGACCCGGTCGCGCTGGATGACCTCAAGCACCTTCTGCGGCTCGAATCTCGTGACCAGGGACATCGTCGAGCCGAACCGAACGCACACGTTCAGCTGGCTGCACAGCCCGAACACGTGGAACAGCGGGAGTGCGACGAGAACGACGTCGTCGTCACGAACACCGAACAGCCGGCCAGGGGTCTCCGCGTTCATGTAGATCTGGAAGTGCGTGAGCTCGGCGCCCTTCGGCTGCCCGGTCGTGCCCGAGGTGTAGATGATCGCGGCGACGTCGTCGGGCGAGCTCTGGTGCATGACCGAGGTGGCGGGTGGGTCGCCGGCAAGCAGCTGCTCGAACGGCCGGCCGAACTGGTCCTCGGGAATGCCCGGTGTACCGAGGACGTAGACCCGCTCGACGCCCGCGTCGGCCGCCCCCTTGGCGGCCTCAGTGGCCACGCCGGCCCAGGTGATGAGCAGGCGGGCACCGACGTCGGCAAGCTGGTAGGCAACCTCCGGCGCCTTCAACAGCACGTTGAGCGGTACGACGACAGAGCCCGCTTTGAGGATGCCGAAGTAGGCGATCAGGAACTGCGGAACGTTGGGCAGCTGGATCGCGACCGGGTCGCCGGGCGCGACCCCAGCCTGTGCCAGCCCGGCCGCAAACCGGTCGGACAAGGCGTCGAGCTCGGCGTAGGTGAGTCGGCCCTCGTCGAACAGTGCGACCGGCTTGGCGGGGTAGCGCTGCGCTGACTCGCGCAGGATCGTGGCCAGGTTGAAGCTCATTGCATGTCCTCCTGTTGACCGGCACGGTAGGTCTGCAGGTCGCGCCTCAACAGGGCAAGAAGTCCTGTTCCACGTCCCGAACCGCACGCGGCCTGCGTCCGCCCCGAGAGGGACTCGATCGGCGGCAGATCCGTCGGCGGGCTGACGATCGCGGCCGCACCGCGGTCGTACGTTTCAGGCCTCACCGAGCCGCTCCTGCGGCCGTTCAGTTCGAGGAGGTCGGGATGACCGGAACCGTGGCGATCCTGCTGGCGCTCTGCGCCGGCCTGATGGCGAGCGACCGCCGAAGCACGGCAGTCGCCCTTGGCCTGCCGTTCCTTGCGGTGCTCGGGCTGCAGACCTGGGGCCTGTGGGCGGGGCACGGCGTGAACCCTCCGAGCACCGTCAACGCGTTCCCCGGCGCGATCAGCTACTACGTGGTCCAGATCGTCATCTTCGGCCTGGCCTTCGCGGTCGCCGACCAGCTACGGGCCGCCCGCGAGCTTCGTCGACCGGCGCCGCGCCGCCCGGAGCGCGCCTTGCGGATGGCGACCGCGGCCAACCTCGTCATCGCCGCCGCAGTCGTGGGTCTGTGGCAAGCCGACCGCGGGCTGCTCGACCCGGGCAACGTTCACACGCACACCGGGAACGGCAGCCCACCCGTGCTCGGCGTGCTCGGCATGGGCGCGCTCGTGGTGGCCTTCGCCGTCCTGACCGCACTGTCCCTTCGCCGCAGGCTGGTCGCCCGCCGTACTGTCCGGACCGGCGTTCCGGCGGGAGGATGATCACGAACAGGTGGCGGGCGACGGGAGGCCGGGTGCGCTGGCAGCGACTGACGAGCCGCGTGCTCGGCCTTCCCGACGTCGGGATCGCCGACCTGGCGTTCGCGACGCTGCTCACGGTTCTTGCGGTGATCAGCGCGTCGGGCCTGACCCACCCGCACGAGGCCAACACCGGAACAGCCGCGGCCCTCCTGGTCACCCTGATGACGGCACCCGTGGCCCTCGCCCGTCGCTATCCGATCGGCGTGGCCGTCGTGCTCGCAGCGGGCTGCGCGATCAACTGGCTGGCGATCGGTCATCTGGTCCGCTGCGGGGCGGCGCTGCCCGCCGTGTTCTACGCCGGCTTTGCCGTCGGCATGAAGCTGGCCGACCGCAGGCTGGTCGCTCTGGGCGCCAGCCTGGTCGCCGTCGACGTGATCTGCCAGTGCTTCACCGACCCGCGGCTCGGTCGCGGCGTCGCGCTCTACTTCGTTCCCGTTACCTGGGCGTTCTTGGGCGCGGGCCGGCTGGTGAACAGCCGCAACCGTTCCGCGGCAGAGCTGCGGGAGCGCAACGCCGAGCTGCGAGAGCAACGTGATCTCAACACCCAGCTGGCGGTGGCCGCGGACCGCGCGCGGATCGTCGCCGACCTCGACGGCTACCTGCTCGGTCAGGTCGGCGCGATGTCGGCCGCCGCCTCGACCGGCCAGGCATCGACGACCGCGGCGGGCGAGTCGGAGGCGGCGTTCCACGCAATCCAGCACACCGGCCGGGAGACCTTGAAGCGCATGCGCGACGTGGTGAGCAGCCTTCGCGATGCGCCGACCGAGCCGCAACCCGTGCTGGCACAGCTGGATCGGCTGATCAGCGAGGTCACCGGAGCGAACGGCCGGCTGACGGTGCTGGGCGACGCCCGCCTGCTGCCACCCGCCCTCGAGCTGTCGGGCTACCGCATCGTCGAGCACCTGCTCGACACGATCGACATCGGTGCCCCGAACGAGGTGGACGTAGCGGTCGAGTTCGCGCCGGACTGCCTCCGGCTGACGGTCGTCGGCACTCCGATCCGGGCCGGGCGTACCCGGGCGCGCATCGCGGCCGCCACCCAACGAGCGACCGTGCACGGCGGTTCCCTCGTGTCGGAACTGGCCGATGGCCGTCGTACGACGCTCGTGCGGCTGCCCCTGGTGAGCGGCAATGCCTGAGTGGGCGCGGACCGCCGCAGCGATCCGCCGCAACGGCGACTACGTCGCCGCCGCGGTGCTCGCCGTGACGTCGGTCGTGCTTTGTGGGGTCTACGGGCTGTTCGGATCCCTGGTGGGCGTCGGCGACACCATCTGCTGTGTCGGACTGGCCGGCCTGGTCGCGGTCCGGCGGCGTTGGCCCATGGCGTCGGCGGTCGCCGGTGCCGCCTTGATGGCCGTCCCGAACTTCACCAGGTTCGGCGACACCGTCAACAACGATGTGATCTCGCTGCCGGGTGCGCTTGCCGTCTTCCTGCTCGCGTTGGCGCTCGGTTCGGACTGCGAGTGGCGCCGGTCGATCTTCGGCGTGCTGGCGCTCGCGGCCGGCATCGCAACCAGCACGAGCATCACCAACCCGATCATCGAGATCGCATCCTTCGGGCCCTGGCTGGTCGGGCTGGTGATCGCGTCGCGACGCCGGGTCACCGACGAGCTCGCGCTTCGGTCGCAAGAGCTGGAAGCCGAACGCTCGCTGTTCGCCGAGCACGCGGTGCGCTACGAGCGCGCCCGCATCGCGAGGGAGTTGCACGACATCGTCGCTCACAGCGTGAGTCTCATGGTCGTGCAGGCCAACGCCGGCAGCTTCCTGGTGCACGACGACCCGGACGCAGCGGCGGAAGCCTTCGCTTCGATCGGGCAGACCGCCTCGCAGGCGAGCGCCGAGATCGCCCGGCTGGTCGAGCTGCTGGATGGCTCGGGTCCGCCGCGCCCGGCGACCGGGCTCGCCATCGTCGCCGAGCTGGTCCGGCGGGCACAGACGTCGGGCGTGCAGATCAGCTGCCATATCGCCGGGGACAGCGAGTCGATGTCGAGTGAGACCTCCGAGACGGCTTACCGATTGGTGCAGGAGGCGGTCACGAACGCGATGAAGCATGCGCCCGGCGCCGCGATCGCGATCGTCGTCAACGGGAGCGACGCGACCATCGACCTCGAGATCAGCAATGCGACACCGGCCGCATCGCGGTCCGGGTTGGAGCGACTAGGCGGCGGGCACGGCTTGGCCGGCATGCGCGAGCGCGTCGCCCGCTGCGGCGGGCGAATCGAGATCGGCCCCGCAGCGACCGGAGCCTGGCGGGTATCGGCGCAGATGCCACGCTTCCCGGGCCGACCGACCTTCTCGACCACGAGCTGACCGGCGGACATGGCCATCGACATCGTCATCGCGGATGATCAGCGCCTCGTCCGCGCCGGCTTCCGGGTGATCCTCGACCGCGAGCCGGACATGACCGTGATCGGCGAGGCGGCCGACGGCCTGGAGGCGGTCGAGCTCTGCCGCAGCCTTCGCCCCGCGGTCGTTGTCATGGACATCCGGATGCCGAACCAGGACGGGCTCGCTGCCGCGAAGCAGGTGCTCGGCGAGACGCCGACGAAGGTCTTGATGCTCACGACCTTCGACTCCGACGAGTATGTGTACGCCGCGCTTCGCGCCGGGGCGAGCGGCTTCCTGCTGAAGGATGCTCCGAGCGAGCAACTGGTCTCGGCGGTTCGCAGCGTGGCGACCGGCGACGCGCTCATCGATCCCACGATCACGCGCCGGCTGATCCAGACCTTCGTGCTTGCCGCGCGGCCGCGCACCGAGGCGCCGCCCGAGCTGGCCGAGCTCACGCCGCGCGAAACCGACGTGCTGAGGCTGGTCGCCCGCGGGATGTCGAATGCCGAGATCGCGGAGGAGCTCGTCGTCGAGGAGAGCACGGTGAAGACACACGTCGCGCGGATCCTCATGAAGCTCGGACTGCGCGACCGGGTGCAGGCCGTGGTCACTGCCTACGAGACCGGCTTCGTCGTACCGGACCGATCCGATCTTTGACCGCCAGCCGACCGACGATCAGCCGGGACCGACCAGACGCCGCCACTCACCGAGGTTGATCTCGGTGCGGGTCATCCGCTCTTCAAGTGCTCGACCCATCTCCGGTGTCGTCTCGACCAGCCGGATGAACGACGGCCGGTCCATGGTCAGGAACACGCTCGGCGCAATCGTGCGAATCGTCGCCGTACGCGCCCGATCCTGCAGCAGGGCGACCTCGCCGAAGTGATCGCCGTCACCGAGGGTCTCGTACAGGTGCAGGTCACCCTCGGAGGTCGCCGTCTCGACCGCGACCCGGCCGCGGGCGATCAGGTAGAAGCGGTCGCCCGGGTCGCCTTCGCGGAACACCACCTGATCCGCCTCGTAGTACTCCGATGTCAGGCCCTCCGCGATCCGGGACAGCGTCGAGTCGTCCAGGTCGGCAAAGAGATTGACGTGGCGCAGCCGACCCGCGTCGACGGTCGCCTGCCGGCCGTCCGCGCTGACCGCAAAGCCGCTCTGCTTCTCCCAGAGCCGTGCGTAGGCCCCGCCCGCGGCCAGTAGCTCGTCGTGGCGGCCTCGTTCGACGATGCGGCCGGCCTCCATGACGACGATCTCGTCCGCGGTGCGCGCGGCGGCGAGCCGGTGCGTGGCCGCGACGACGGTCCGACCTGCACCGGCGTGGGCGAGCATCTCGTGGATCGCGGCCTCGGTCACCGGGTCGAGCGCCGTGGTGACCTCGTCCAGCAGCAGGATCCGAGGGTCGCGAATCATCGCCCGCGCGATCGCCAACCGCTGCTGGAGTCCACCCGACAGCCGCCCGCCCGCCTCGCCGACCACCGTGTCGTAGCCGTCCGTCATCGCGAGCACCGCTTCATGGAGCTCCGCGCGCCGAGCACCGGCCTCGACCTCCGCGTCGCTTGCTCCGGGCCGGCCGATCCGGATGTTCTCCCGGACGGTGTCGTTGAACAGGTAGTTGCCCTGCAGGACGACACCCATCTGCTCGCGAACGGATCGCTGAGTGACATCGCGAAGGGCGATGCCGTCGATGCTGACCGTGCCGTGCTCGGGGTCGTAGTAACGCATCAACAGCCGCAGGAGCGTGCTCTTGCCCGAGCCGTTGGTGCCGACCACAGCGACATTGGTGCCGGGCCGGATGGTGAGCGACACGTGGTCGATGGCCTTCCGGGACGAGCCCGGATACCGAAAAGAGGCGTCGTCCAGCTCGATCGAGCCGCGCAACGGCGGCAACGACGGAGCCGCCGGCGGATCGGCCACGACCACCGGCGCGGCAAGGAACTCGGCCAGCCCCTGGCGGCCCCGTCCGGCCTCGGCGAGCAGCGGCAGATCCGTCTTCACGAAGTCGTAGCAGGACTTCGCGAGCAGGGCGAGAATCGTCGTGAAACCGACCAGCGACTCGATCGGCAACCGCTGATGCGCCGCCAGCTCGGCGCCCACCACCGTCACGATGACCTGTACGAGCAGCACCGCGAGCCCGGCGCCCTTGCCGGAGACCGCCCCGACGCCGCGGACCCTCACGGCCTTCTCGTGATGGGTGTCCAGGAGCCCGTCGAAGCGCTCGGACAGCTCGGGCTCGAGGTGGAAGATGCGCACCACCTCCTGCGCACGCACCGTGTCCTGCAGGGCGGCGAGCAGTGCGAGCTCCGATGCGCTCTGCTCGTCACTCGCCGCCATCAGCCGCGGCAGCAGCCGGTCCGCGGCGAAGCCGACAAGGGGCAAGGTGAGGCAGGTGATGAGGGCCAGCCGCCAGTCGAGGATCACGAGCAGCGGTACGGCGATCGCGGTCTCGACCACCAGCGTGTAGGTGTCGACGAAGGCTTGGACGTAGCCGCCCTCGACGTTGCGCAGGTCGCTGGTGAACTTCTTGGTGATCTTCGCCGAGGGGTTGGTCAGCAGGTAGGCCGGTGCGAGCCGCAGCACGTGCTGGTAGACCTCGCGACGCAGATCGTTGGTCAACCGGGCCGCAAGCCGCGCCACCGCCCGCTCTCCCACCACGGTGGCAGCCGCCGCCAGCACGAAGCCGGCGCCCAACACGACGAGCAACGCGGCAAGGTCCGCCTGCGGTTTGTGCTTGGTGATGTCCGCGACGAGGATCTTGAGGCTGAAGGCGAACCCGATCAGGAAGGCCTGCTGGATCGCGACCGCGACGAGTGCGACCGCAGCCGGAGCGGGCTGGCGCCGCCACCACCCGGCCGCCTCCCGAAGGGTCGCCAGGTTGCCGGTGCCATGCCGAGCCGCGGACACGACGCTCCCCCTCCCGCCGACCGTCTACCGCGCGCGCCCGGCGCGCACGGCATGGTCGATGGCTTCCTCGAAGCTCCACCCCGAGCCGGACGCTCGCGCGGCGTCATACGCGTCGTCGGGGAGCGCTGCGCGAGCCGGCTGCAGGCGGGCGTCCAGCAGGCGCACGCTCTCGGCCGGTAACGGCGCTCCGATCGCGACCCGCAGGGCAGAGCCAGCCGCCGCGAGCTGCATTGCCTCGGCGGCTCGACCCTCGCGCGCGCAGAGCACGGCGACGTCCTCCAGCAAGTAGCAGACCAGCCACCGCTCATCGAGCTCCTGGGCGAGTGCCAGCGCCTCGTCGTACGCCGCCGTCGCCTCGGGATGCTCGCCCAGCTCGCGGTGCGCGTCGCCGAGGTTGGAGAGGAAGTTCGCCAGCATCGACGGGTCGCCCACCTCACGCTCCAGCGCAACCGCGCGCTCGAAGAGCGGGAGCGCCTCTGCGGCTGCGCCTTGGAGCAACAGCGCGTAGCCCTGGTTGTTCGTCACCGCCGCGACCCCCCACTGATCGCCGATCTCGACATTGATCTCCAGCGCTTCGGCGTAGAGGTTCGCCGCACGCCCCAGGTCGTTCTCGTACTCCGCCACGATCCCGAGCCCGTTCAGCGCGCGGGAGACCCCGCGCCGGTCGCCGACCGTCCTTCGGATGTCGAGTCCGTCCTCGAAACGCCGACGAGCGAGTGCGGTGTCGCCGCGCTGAGCGGCGAGCGTTCCCTCGAGATGCAGGACCTCGGCCACGCCGGCGCGATGGTGCTCGGCCTCCAGCCGGTCCCGCGCGGCGGCGAAGTCAGCGGCCGCTTCGTCGTACCTGCCCTGCTTGCGATGCAGCTCCCCCTGCTCGGTCTGAGCTCGCGCCTTGAGGACCGCGTCGTCGCGCTCCGAGCCGGTCGCGAACGCCTCGGCGAAGGCGGCGGCGGCCTCGTCCAGCCGCCCGGTCAGGGAGAGTGCCCGCCCCAGCTTCAGCAGCACGTCGCCGCGTTGTTCCGCGCCGAGCAGCGGCAGCACGTTGCTGAAGTACTCCGCGGCGGCCCGGTTCGCCCACCGCTTCTCGGCGGCCTCCGCGGCGCGCAGCACGTAGGTCCGGCGGCGCTGCTCGTCATCGCCGCGGGCAAAGTGGTGCGCCAGCAAGTCGAGCACGCGGTCGGTCGCGTCACCGGCACGCCGCTCCAGCGTCCGGCCGATCCGCCCGTGAAGCGCGGCCCTGGTCGTCTCCACGATCGTCGAGTAGGCGACCTCCTGCGTGATCGCATGCCGGAAGCCGTAGCGGCCGTGCTCGACGTCCTCGGCGACGATGAAGTCTGCGCCGCGCAAGGTGGCAAGCGCGCTCGTGACCAGTGCGTCGCTCCCGAGCTCGGCATGCACCTCGGGAAGCAGGTCCGCACCGAACGTTCGGCCGACCGCGCTGGCAACCTTCAGCACCGAGCGCGGTCGCTCGGCCAGCCGGTCGATGCGGCTGAGCACCAGGCTCTGAAGCGTGGAGGGGAGCTCGGCGAGCCGTTCGGGGTCAAGCCCCCCGGCGCCGATCTCCAGCAGGTAGTCGAGCAGCTCCTCGACGTAGAACGGGTTGCCCTCGGCCCGACCGGCGAGGCTGCTGACCGCCTCCGCCGTCGCTCGCGAGATCGATACCGACTCGAGCCGGCGCCGGATCATGAGCTCGACCTCGTGGTCGGACAGCCGGTCGAGCCGCAGCTCGCGGAAGTGCGGCAGGCCGTGAATGGCCAGCGCCCCACCTTCGGCCGCGCTCCGCTGCCGTTGGGTGACGAGGAGCAAGACCGGCAGCTCGCGCACGACGCGTCCGATCGCGGTGAGCAGGTCCTCCGACAGCGGGTCGATCCAGTGGCAGTCCTCGAGCACGACGACCACGGGTCGATCGATCTCCGCCCTGAGCCACTCGACCAAGGTGGTCTCGAGCGCGGTCTTTCGGGCCTTCGCATCGAAGGAGGCGGTCAGCTCGTTGTCGGGGGCCGCCGCACCGATCACCGGCCCGAGGACGGGCAGCCGATGGGCGAGCGCCGGGCCGGCGACTTCGAGCTGCTTGCCGACCGCAGCCAGGCGAGTGGCCTCCGAGTCTGCTTCGCCGAGACCGAACAGCCGGCCCCAGACCGGCTGCCAGACCAGATAGCTGCTGTTCACGCCGTACGACGGGCACTCGCCGTGGTGGACGGCGATGCCCCGCCGCTCGGCGATGCCCGCCAGCTCGGCGACCAGCCGGCTCTTGCCCATACCCGCTTCTGCCGTCACGGCGACGATGCGGCCGCGACCGCCGACCGCCGCGTCGAGGTTCGCAGCGAGCGCAGCGAGCTCATCCGCGCGGCCGAGCATCGGACCCGGGTCCGCATCGGCGGAGGGACGACGCGGCTGGGGTACGACGGCACGGCTGCCGACGAGCTGCGCCACCGCGATCGGCTCGCGCTTGCCCTTCACGGTCAGCTCGGCCATCGGCGACCAGCGGAAGCCGTCCCCGGCGGCTGTCTGCAACGCCCGCGTACACACGATCTCGCCGGCCCCTGCGGCCTGCATGAGCCGGGCCGCGAGGTTGACGGTGTCACCCAGCACGCCGTAGGTCCGTCGCTCGGTGCCCCCGTAGGACCCGGCCCGCAACCGTCCGCTCGCCAGGCCGATCGAGACCGGGTCGACCAGCTCGGGCCGGCCCGGCACGCCGCCGAGCTCACGCAGCTCGAGCGCGGCTAGCAGTGCGCGCACCTGGTCGTCCTCGTGGGCCACCGGCGCGCCGAACGCGGCGTACAGATAGCTGCCCTTGTCCCCGATCGTCAGCTGCACGAGCGTCCCGTCGTAGGACGAGAGAACTGCTTGCACGGTGCGGACGATCTCGTCGAGGCGGTCAAGGGCGGCCGGGTCGTCCTCGAAGCGGATACCGGAGATCCGCATGAACAGCGCAGTCGCCGGTCGAAGCTCGGCGAGGAAGTCACCCTCACCGGCGGCGAGACGCGTGAACACCGCCGGGAGCAACCACGCGCGAACCGCGTCGAGGCCCTCCTTCGTCTCGTCCGGCGCAGGCCAAGGGCTCGGCTCGGCGCGGCCCTCGTACCACTGAAGCGCGCCTCGCGCGTCGGTCCGCACCTGCTCGCCGACCGCCGCGCGGGTCGAAGGCGCGAGCACGATCTGCCCCGGCTCCGCGTCGTGACCGGCGGCGGCCAGCTCGTCGACCAGCGCGCCGGCGAGTCCCTCGAGCAGCTGCACGCGCGGGTTGCCGACCAGGAAGCGACGGGTGCGACCGGTCGCCAGGGCGACCTTCAGCTGGGGCGCCGGCAGACCCCCGCTGACCTCGCGCGCGTTCGCTCCCATCCACTCTTGTAGAGCCAACCCGCAGGCGATCCCGCGCCGGCCGTCATCGCCGTCCAGCCAGCAGGAGAAGGCGTCTCCGGCGAAGCCGAGGACCGTGCCGCCGTAGCGATGGACGCACGTGATCAGGCCGTCATACATGAGGTTGAGGCGGCGGGCGAGCTCCTCCGCGCCGCGTTGCTCGCCGTATCGGTCGGCGAGCGCCTCGGTGAGTGCCGTGAAGCCCGACAGGTCGGCATCAAGAGCGGTGCCGGTCACCTCGGTCGGCAGGTCGTGCCCGGCCAGCAACGCGAGCCGGCGGTCGATCGGAAGGTACGACGGGGCGGTCTCCCCGTGCGTGGTCACGCGGTCACCGGCCATCCCGGACGATCAGGCCTGGTCGGCCGCCCGCAGCCGATCGGCCCGCGTCTCGACGATCTGGCGGAGCCGGCTCGCTACCTCGGGAAGCTCCTGCTGCATCTGCCGGAACCGGGTCCCGAACATCGTGTAGACCCGTAACGGGGTCTCGGGGACGATCGTCGCGGTGCGCTCGCCGTCCGGCGCGAAGAACGCCATCTCACCGAACACCGCACCCGGCTCGAGAACCTCCAGCACCTTGCCGTCGGCCTCGGCATGAGCGCGGCCTTCGTCGAGGATGAAGAAGGCGTAGCCGGACGTGTGCTCGCGCAGCATCACGTGCCCGGCCGGGATCTCCTCGACCTCCATCCACGCGGCCAGGTGTTCCCGGTCCTCGTCGGACAGGTCTTGAAAGAGCTCGACACTCGCGAGCCGGGCAGGGTCAGGTGCAGTCACGGCGTGAGCCTAACGGTGGTCTGGTCATGGGCAATGTTGTCTTCATCAGAAGTTCACTGGCGTCGCGCACTGGCCGGAGCGCGAGCCGCCGACCTTGTTGGGCTGGCCGGCGTCGGTCGGCGCCGGCTTGTTGCTCGAACAGGCGAGAGAGCCGGAGATGTTGCTACCGGCGATCTCGACCCCGCCGGTGTTGCTGGACAGCGACACCGAGCCGACCACCTTCGTCGGGCTGCAGAAGTCGCCGCCGATGAACACCTGGCCGGTCGCGGCGCTGCTGCTGATGCTCCCGTTCACGTTGGCGCCGCAGAGCATGAGCTGCGCGGCACCGGACGCAGACAGCGACCCGATGACCGATCCGGTGATCTCGACCGCACCGCCGGCCTTGACGGTGATGCTGCCGTTCTCTGTCCCGGAGATGAGCACGGCCTGGTTGGCGGCCACGGTGAGCGCGCCCTTCGACGTACCGGCGACCGTGCTGGTGAACGTCACCGGCAGCAGTCCGATGCCCAGGCTCCCGATGAAGTTGTTGTCGCCGCCGTAGACCGCGCCGAGCGCGTTGGGTCCGCCGGGCAGGTTCGCCACCGTGAGGCTGGCGGTGCTCGGACCCGATGAATGAGTCGTCAACGACGCGGTCCCCAGCGCGTGCAGGCCGTCGTAGAAGGTGACCGTGCCGGTCGGCTTCCCCGCTCCGGGCGCGACCGGGGCGACCGAGACGCCGAGCGAAACGGAAGTGCCGAACCGAGCCGATGCGGGCACGACCAGGCTGGTGGTCGTCCACGCCGGAAGAATCAGGACGGTGCCGGAAGCACTGCTGTTGAGCAGGTTGCTGTCGTGCGAGAACGTCACGCCCACGCTGTGCTTGCCGACGCCGAGCCCGCTGAGCTTGCAGCTGCCGGTCGCGGACGAGCCGACCACCGTGACGGGCACGGTGCACGCTGCGGTCGTCGAACCGTCGACGAAGAAGGCAAGCTGCCCACCCGCGTCTGTGGGGGTCACCGTCGCGGTGACGGTGACCGGCTGCCCGAACACACCCGGCGGCGTAGCCAGCGTGGTCTGGGTCGCCGCTTGACTGATCACGGTCGATGCGCCGTGCTGCGAACCGACGTAGTTGGTGTCTCCGGAGTACACGGCCAGCCAGTTGTGTGTCCCTGCAGCGGGAATCACGCCGCCCTTGGGCAGGGTGAGCGTCGCATTCCCGTTGACCGCGACCGGCACCGGTGAGCCGACCGGGACGTTGCCGTCGTAGAACGTGACCGTCCCTGTCGGATTTGCCGCGGACGGGTTCGATGAGCTCGGCGAGGGCGTCACGGTCGCTGACAGCTGGATCGTCCCGCCCCAGGTCGACGATGCGGGTGCGGTCAACGTCGTCGACGTCGAGGCCTGGCTCATGGTGACGGACAGCGGTTGGCTCATGCTGGACTGATAGTCAGTGGCGCCTGAGTAGCTCGCCACGGCTTGGTATGAGCCGGCGTTCCATGCCGGGATCGTGCACGTCGCCGTGTCGCCGCTGCTGCCAGGGGTCAGGGACTCCTGCCCGCAGCCGCTGATGGTCGTGCCACCCACCGCGAACGTGACGGTGCCGTTTCCGCCTGCCAGTGCGACGGTTGCTGTCAGCGTCACCGGCGAGCCGTAGGTCGGCGTGGTGGTACTCGCGGTGAGCTGGGTCTGGGTGGGCTCGATGCCGTGCACATGCGTGGTTGCCGTCGACCCTTGATAGCCGGGTTCGGACGCGTCGACGACCGCGCCGCCAACCTGGACGCCGCTCTCGTCGAAGCTTGCCGTGACCGTGTTGTTGCCGGGCGCCACCTTGAGTGCGCCCATGTGCGCGGTGCCGTTTCCGTCCGTGGTGCGCACCGTGCTGCTCACGGCGTTGCCCTGGCTGTCGGTGACGAGGAAGGAGATCGGCTCGCCCGCGAGCGGCTGCCCGTTGCTGGTGAGCGTCGCGGACACGCCGGTGTCGGTACCGTCGACGACACTCGGATCGGTGCCGTCAGAGGGACTGATCGTCAGGTTCGTTGGCGGCGGCTGGATCGTGTACGTCTGGGCGGCCGCCGACGACGGCAGGTCACCGCTGTCCCCCGAGAAGCTCGCCGACACGGCGTACTGGCCGGGGACTGCGAGCAACGGAATGCTCGCCTGAGCGGTACCGGTTGCATCGGTCGATGCCGACACGTTCACGGCGCCGAGGCTGAAGATCACCTGCTGCCCCTTCAGGGGCGTTCCCTGGGCATCCGTGAGTACGGCGGACAGCGCCGCCGTCCCGCCGTACGTGCCGGTGGTTGTCGGGAGGTTCAATGCGAGTGTCGTGGCAGTGGAGGTCGCCGATGAGAACCCCGGCATCGTGCCGGGCGCATAGAGCGAGCCGCCGTTGTTGTCGAGCGCCACGACGCCGACCCCGTTGACCGCCTGCACCATGAAACGCAGGTCGGCCGCCTGGGTCGGATCCGCCGGGTTGATGGTGCCGGTCCAGAGCGTCGAGTCGCTCCCGTTCTGGGTCAGGTCGACAGAGTGCCACGAGCCGTAGTCGGGATCCCCCGCGCTCTGTCCGGTGTAGGTCACCCAGACCTCGTGCACGCCGGCGGAGGGGTCGCCGGCGACGTGTGCGGACACGGAGATGCTGCCGTCGCCGTTGACCTGGGATGACACTTCGCTGATCGTCGGCGCTGCCGAGAGCGCCGGCACGTTGTCGCCGTACTTCTGGGTGTTGCCGCTGTAGAACAGGTGCAGCGAGACGTGCTGATAGGCCCGCAGGACATCGGTGGTCGCGCCGTCCGCTTGCAACTGGGCCGGCGTGATCTGCAGCGAGGTACCGCCCGATCCGGCAAGCGCGCCGTAATAGTTCGGCGTCGCCAGCGTCTGGGGGAAGAACACCGGTGACTCGAACGGGACGTGCACCTGGCTGGTCTCGGTGGCGGGAGCGCCCACCAGCGGAATGGTGCCGCCCGTGTCGGTGTAGCTGCCGCCCCAGAAGCCGACGCCTCGAAGCACCGTGCCGTCGGTCGAGGTCACGTCGGCGGTCTGCAAGGGCAGCGCGGGCTGGCCGGGCTGCGTGGTCACGCCCTGCGGCCCCGAGAGCCAGGTGAACTGCTGCCCGGTCGGGTTGCCGTTGGTGTCGGTGATCGCCTCGTTGTGGGTCTGCAGCTCGGGGTCGGTGGAGAAGTCCTGCTCCTCGAGACCGAGGGTCGCGCCGGGATCCTGGGTGACCGGCGTCGGGGTGACGCTGCCGTTGCCGGGCGGTGTGGTCGACGCCCGGCCCGCAGGCATGTCGATGCCGAGCATCGGCAACCCGTAAAGCGTCGTCTCGAGCAACGCCTTGGTGTCCATCCCCGACATCTGAGGAACCTGCTGCAGGTACTGCTGCTTCGCCGCCTCCAGGACCTGCCCGATCGCGAGCCGGCCGGTGCCGGCGTGCAGCTGCTGGGCGACGTCGGTGTAGAGCTTGTCGCTGTAGGCGACGAAGTCGGTGTCGCCGTACTGATACCCGGTGCCGGAGATGAGCGTGGCTCCGGCCGAGCCGAACTCTTCGGGCCAGTCGAGGCCGAGCGTGACGCCGGGCACGCCGTCCTGGTCCTGGATGTTGTAGCCGGCGTGGCAGCCGGCACTGATCACCAACGTGTTCTTGAACAGGTTGGGATTTGCCTGGACCGCTGCTTGCATGTCCGTCGTGACCAGCGTGGTCGTGTAGTCGGCCGCCAGCGTGTTGTTGGCGCTGAAGTGCCCGCCGAGGAAGACCAGATCGTGGTGGGAGCCGAACAACGCGTTGCTGAGATCGGTCGCCGTCCACGAGTGGTTGCGATCGGGACCGGAGGCAGTCGTCGTCTGGCTCGGCGGCACGCCCTGGTTGGTGATCAGCTGGTCGTGCTGAGTGCCCGGGCCCATGCCGGCCTCGAACTGCGACTCGACCTGGTCGGCAACCGGTTGCAGGAAGTCGTAGCCGGTCACCAGCGACGAGGCCGGGGCCGGCAGGCTGCCGTTGTCGGCGAGGTAGTCGTTGATCTGCCCGGTGATCTCCGGCGCGGTCTCCACCAGCCGGCCGACGGCCAGGTCGGGAATCGGGATCTGGAGGTTCTGGGTGTCGAGGATCGTGCTCGCGCCGTACGGGTCGTCGGTGAGGTAGTCGTTGGACTCCAGCGCGGCGCCGGTCCTCGAGGTGCTCGACAGCGGGGGGACGTAGTCGCTTTCCGGCGCCAGCCCGGCGTCGTCGGCATAGCGGAAGTACGGGATGACCCGGTCACCGCCGACGAGCACGACGTACTTCAGCGATCCACCCGCTCGGTAGCTGGTGATGATGTCGCGGATCGCGTTCGCCACCAGATTGCTCGCATACGGACAGGATGAGTACAGGTCGGCCTGCGTCTGGAGGTCCTGAACCTTCTGGCTGTCGGCCAGATCGACGACCACGCCGTTCGTGGTGGCGGCCAGGTTCGTGAGCGCCGTCGTCAGGTCCGGCGAGCCGAGCCGGCTCGAGTCGGTGAGGATGACGGTCTGGTAGTTGTCGCCGGGCGATGCGCTGATCGTCGAGTCACCGCTGTAGGAGTTCAGGCTGATGTTGTTGCACGGGCCCCCGGTCGTTGTGACGGTCAGCGTGAACGGCGTCGTCGAGTACGCACCGTTCTCGCCGGTCACGCGGACATAGAAGTTGCCGGTCGCATTCCACGTGTTGACGGTCACGGACTTCGGGGCCGCGCCGGGTTGGGACGACACCGCGAGCAGCGAGCGGACCTGTGCACTCGAGTACGCCGCAGTAAAGGCGCTCGGGGTGAAGGCGCTGGGCGTGAACGCAGAAGGCGTGAACGCCGATGGCGTGAACGCGCTGGGTGTGAACGCGGACGGCGTGAAGGCACTCGGCGTGAACGCGGATGGGGTGAACGCGCTGGGTGTGAACGCGGACGGCGTGAAGGCACTCGGCGTGAACGCTGATGGGGTGAATGCGGACGGAGTGAAGGCCGAAGGCGCGAAATCCGCGGGCGCGGCGGTAGACGACGGTTGTTGGGCCGCGAGCTCGGTGAGCTGTGAGGTGTCCGCGGTGCCCGAGCCGAAGGTGTCCAGGTCCTGTTGGAAGGCCTGGCCGATGTCGGAAAAGACCGCGACGTCGGTATCGCTGGTCAGGCCGCTCACGTTCACCGTGACCTGGCTGTCCGGTTGGACCGGAAAGTCGTACCAGCGGTCTTCGCCGGGCGCGTCGATCGCATCCGTGCTGACCGAGTCGTTTGCTTTGAGCGCGGTGGCGTTCTGCCACGACGTGTTGCCGGTGGGTGGCGAGATCACCGGTGAGGAGTTCGGGTACAGCTGCAGCGTGCCGCGCAGGAAGTTGTTGGAGTCGAAGTTCGAGCCGCCGAAGGTGAAGCCGTAGACGTCGCCCTGCTGCAAGCCGGTGAAGGAGTACGTGCCCTGATAGCTGAACCCGTTCGAGGGTGCGGTGCAGCAGCTCGTCGGTCCGGCATTGACCAGCTGGGTGGTGGTCGTTCCGCTCGGCGTCGTGATGAAGGCGTTGAGGTCCACCGTGACCTCGAACCACGCGTGCAGCCCGGTGTACTGCCATGGGACATCGACGGTGAGTCCGTTGCCGCCCGTCGCCGCCTGCTGCTCGGTGGTCGAGAACGTCCAGCTGACCGGGCTGAAGCCGGCTGACTCGTCGTCGTACTGGAACGAAGGCGGGCCGCTGGTGCCGTCGTTGATCGTGACCGTGCCGGGCCCGGACGAGCCCGACCAGACGCCGTACTGGGGAGTTGCATTCGCCGTTAACGCCCCGGTCACGTCGCTGAGCGCGCAGAGCGCCATCGTGAGCCCGATCACGAGGAGGCGACGTGCGGAGCGCGAAGCACGGGCCCTCGCGATCAACATCACTAAGCGGTGATAGTGCATCCGGCCCGTGGCCGTTAAGCGATGCGCCCACGTTCATCTGGTGTTCGCACGACCTAGATCGGGCGCCTGGCAGCAAATAGCTGGAGATCGCCCTATTTCGGGCGGCCGCCCCGATCGGCCGCTGGTCGCGGCCGGCGGCTGGGGCGCACCTGCGGGCTGACCGTCGAGGAAGAGCAGCCGGATGCCGGAAGCGGGGCCGGCGGGTCATACTGTCGGCGCCGAATCGATTCGGGGAGGGATGGCGACTCATGACGGGGACCCATGCTGCGTGGCGGCGGACCGCAACGATCTTCGGCGCCGCGGTGCTCGCCGTCGGCGTGCTCACCACTGTCGCCGCCAATGCGTCGCCCTCGCGCGACACGGCGTCGACGAGCACCCGCTACGTCAAGGACGTGCGGGTGTGCCCGGGGCAGACCGGCCCGCACACGATGCAGTGCTACGCGATCGCTCAGGTTCCTGCCGCCAAGAGCGCACCGGGCGCTCACGCGGTGACGGTGCACAACAGTGCTCGTTCCAACGCCTCCGGCGCGGCTTGCACGGGGAGCAACTCGGTCGGCTTCGGGCCGAGCGGCCTCGGCTACACACCCGCCGACATTGCCGCGGCCTACGGGTTCAATGCGAGCACGAGCAGCTCGAACCAAGTGGTGGGCATCGTCGACTGGTACAACGACCCCGACGTCAAGACCGATCTCAACAGCTTCGACGCGTGTTACGGGTTCCCCGCCGAGACCTCCAGCTCGTTCCGGGTGGTCAACGAGAGCGGGAAAGCATCTCCCCTGCCGAGCAAGAACGACCAGGAAACCTCGGTCGAGATCTCGCTCGACGTGGAGGCGGTCCGCGGCGTCTGCCACACCTGCCGGGTCCTGCTCGTCGAGGCGAACGGCCCGAGCGACAGCGATCTCGCGACCGCCGAGAACACCGCGGTGCGGCTCGGCGCGACCGAGATCAGCAACTCCTTCGGCCGGCCCGAGGGCGGCGCGACGAAGTCCACGCTGGCCGGTTTCAACCACCCCGGCGTCGTGATCACCGCCTCGACCGGAGACGACGGCTGGTTCGGTTGGGACTTCGCCTTCGACAGCAATGAGGACGGTTCACAGAACGCCGCGTCGTTCCCCGCAACGGACCCTGACGTGGTCGCCGTCGGCGGCACCAGCCTGGACATCAACACCAGCACCGGCGCTCGAACCGCAGAGACGGTGTGGAACAACAACGGAACGGAGCTCGACCCGGGTGACGGCGGTGCGACCGGTGGTGGTTGCAGCACGCAGTTCACGGCGCTGGCGGCGCAGTCGCACTACCCGGGCTTCTCCGCGGCCGGCTGCGGTTCGCACCGCCTGTCCGCGGACGTTGCCGCGATCGCCGACCCCGAGACCGGCTTCGACATCGTGGACTCCGACGCGCCGTCCGACTTCGGCCCGCCGTGGTTCCCGATCGGCGGCACGTCGCTGGCCTCCCCGGTCACCGCGGCGATGTTCGCCCTCGCGGGCGGCTCCGGCGGTGCGGCGTACCCGGCAACGACCCTCTACACGAACGCGCAGCTCTCGCCGAGCGGGCTGAAGGACATCGTTCCCGCGACCATCACGACGTCGCTGCTCGGAACCGTGACCCAGACCGGCAACTCGTACTGCGACGAGGTCAGCGTGTCGACCTGCGGCACCAACCTGTTCGCGGAGGCCGGCACTCACAACCCGAACGCGTTGTTCTACACCGACTCGGGTGACCCGGTCGGGCTGATCGACTGCAGCTGGCCACACACGACCGCCGACGTCAATGAAAGCGTCGACAGCACCGAGTGCAACACCGCAACCGGCTACGACGGGCCGAGCGG
>DATJSI010000061.1 GCA_035504215.1 Mycobacteriales bacterium | reverse complement strand
ACGCGCTCGAGCTGCGCCTCGATACTCCTCGCGTCGTCGACCGGGTGGCCCAGTGCGGTCAGGATGGCGACCAGCGAATCGGTCGGAGCCGACACGCGCCGCCCGTCGCCTGCCGTGTAGGCGAGCTGCACCCCACATCGCCGGGCCAGCTCGTGCAGCGAACGCCTCGTGGACGCCGCCGTCACGCGGTGACCTCGAGCAGGTCGAGCAGGCCTTGCGCCGGTACGTCGATCCAGTCCGGCCGGTTGTTGGCCTCGTAGCCGATCTCGTAGATCGCCTTCTCCATGACAAGGAAGTCCAGCAGTGCCGCGAGCTGGTCGCGGTCGGCGGGCAGGAACGGCGCATCGCCGGCCGCATCGAGGTAGGCGCGCAGGAAAGCGCCGGCGATCGCGCGATACCAGCTCGTGAGCAGGGGGTCGATGTCCGCGCGCTCACCGGCGAGCGTCAGGTCACGGTTGGTGTGCGCGCCCACGACTTTCGAGGCGTAGTGGAACGAGCGGATCATGCCGGCGACATCGACCAGGGCCGGTCGCTTCAGCCGCCGCGCGGACAGCGGCCGGGCGGGCTCGCCCTCGAAGTCGATGATCACGAAGTCCTTGCCGGTCCAGAGCACCTGACCGAGGTGGTAGTCGCCGTGACACCGGATCTTGGCCACCTTGATCGGCGTCTTCATCGCGGACTCCAGCCAGGTCCGGATCTCGCTCTCCCGGGACAGCACCTCGTCGACGCACGCCGAGCGGGTCGGCATCGACTGCGCCGCTCGGAGCGACCTGCGCAACAAGCTGCGCGTCGCGTGGTTGAGCGACCTGCGGTCGACGGCGGTGAACGGTTCCGGCGCGAACGCCCGGTCGGCCTGGTTGGAGGCCAGCGCGAGATGCATTTGCGCCGTACGCCGGCCGAGGATCTCTGCCCACTGAAGGTGCGGTCCGACCAGCGGGTGGCTACGGTCGGGCTCGATCCCGGCGGCATCGAGCGGGTGCGCCGGGACGACCAGCCGCAATACCTCGGGCGTCGGGTGCGCCAGCACTTCTTCGATGACCCGCTGGAGAGCGTCGAGCACGTAGTCCCAGCCCGGGCCTTCGTTGTGGACGAACTGCTGGCTAACCGCGATCGTGGCGCTCGCACCATCGCCGTCGCGATAGTCGATCGAGCCCGCAACCGTTGGGACGTAAGGGAATCGAGCTCGTTCGGTCAGGAACCGGCCGACCTCGACGTCGGGGTTCGGACCGTCCTCGACTCGGCGGATGAGCTTCATCACCAACTCCCCGCCGACGATGACCGAGCTGTTCGTCTGCTCGGTGGTGACCATCAGCACGGGCGTGTCGGGACCGAGTCCGCGCGAGAGCGCGCGCATGGACCGCGTCGGCGAGGTCTCGAGCCGGCCGTTGAGCCCGTTGACGTTGCGCCGGCGTGTCATCAGCGCCAGCAGCGAGGTGACGAACTCGGGCGCAGTCATCGCGTCGTAGATGACCCCGTGACCGTCGGCGCAGGAGATCTCGGTGACGATGGTCTGCGGCCGCCACTTGCGGATCTCGTCCGCCGGAGCTTCGGCCGCGAAGGCGAGCGGCAGCACATAGGTCTCCGGCAGGCCCTGGTCGAGCTGTACGTCGACGATCGCCAGATGTCCGACGGGCGCGCTCGAGGCCCGGCTGGATCCTGCCGACGGGACCGGGATGACATCGACGATCTCGGTGGCCCGGATCCGGCGCGCCTTGTTGCGGAACCAGCGCCGTTCGGCGAGGTACGCCGGAAGGACCCGGTTCAGCGGTGCGCGGGCACCGCCGTTCAGCGCATCGGCCGCTCGCCCCCTGATGGTCAGCGTGCGTTGCGGCGAGCGGTCGTCGCGGCGGCGCTCGAGAGCGAACCAGTAGAAGCCATGGCCACCGAGGGTGATGAAGTACGGCAGGTCGCCGACCTCGGGGAACTCGCTGCTGCCGAACAGCTCGACGGGGATCGCACCGCGGTAGGCCGACAGGTCGAGCTCGACGGCTTGGGTGAAGCGCGACAGGTTGACGACGACGAGAATCGTCTCGTCTCCGAAGCACCGCAGGAAGGCGAGCACCTTGCGGTTGTCGGGGAACAGCAGGTCGAGGCTGCCCCGCGAGAACGCCTGGTAGCGGGTTCGCAATGCGATCAGCCGGCGCATCCACCAGAGCAACGAGCTCGGGTTCTCGTCCTGGGCGGCGACATTGACCGCCTGCGAGTGGTACTCGGGGTCGATGATCACGGGCAGGTACAACCGTTGCGGGTTCGCGGTCGAGAACCCGGCGTTCTTGTCGGCGTCCCACTGCATCGGCGTCCGCACCCCGTTGCGGTCACCGAGATAGATGTTGTCCCCCATGCCGATCTCGTCGCCGTAGTACACGATCGGCGTACCCGGCATCGAGAACAGCAGGCCGTTCATCATCTCGATCAGCCGCCGGTCATTCCCGAGCAGCGGCGCGAGCCGGCGGCGGATGCCGACGTTGATGCGGGCCTGCAGGTCCTCGGCGTAGACCCGGTACATGTAGTCGCGCTCCTCGTCGGTGACCATCTCGAGGGTCAGCTCATCGTGGTTGCGCAGGAACATGCCCCACTGGCAGTTCGGCGGGATCGGCGGCGTCTCGTTGAGGATGTCGACGATCGGGAAACGGTCCTCCTGGCGGGCCGCCATGAACAGCCGTGGCATCAGCGGGAAGTGAAACGCCATGTGGCAGGCGTCGCCGTCGCCGAGGTACTTCACGGCGTCCTCCGGCCACTGGTTCGCCTCCGCGAGCAGCATCCGGTCGTCGTAACGCTCGTCGATGTGCCGGCGGAGGTCCTTGAGGAACTGGTAGGTCTCCGTGAGGTTCTCGCAGGTCGTGCCCTCGCGGGCGTAGAGATAGGGCACTGCATCGAGGCGCAGGCCGTCGACCCCCATGTCGAGCCAGTAGTCGACGACGTCGAACATCGCCTGGCGAACCTGCGGGCTGTCATAGTTCAACGCCGGCTGGTGGGAGTAGAAGCGGTGCCAGTAGTAAGCCTTCGCCACCGGGTCGAAGGCCCAGTTGGAGGTCTCGGTGTCGGTGAAGATGATCCGCGCATCGCGGTACTTCTCCGGGGTGTCGCTCCAGGTGTAGAAGTCGCGATGAGCGCTGCCCTCGGGTGCCAGCCGCGCGCGCTTGAACCACGCGTGCTCGTCCGAGGTGTGCGCCAGGACCAGCTCGGTGATGACCCGGATCCCCCGCTCGTGGCAACCACGCAGCACCGCACGGAAGTCACGCAGCGTGCCGTACGCCGGATGCACCTTGCGATAGTCGGCGATGTCGTAGCCGTCGTCGCGCAACGGCGAGGGATAGAACGGCAGCAGCCAGAGCGCCGTCACTCCGAGCTCCTGCAGGTAGTCGAGCTTGCCGAGCAGCCCGCGGAAGTCCCCGATGCCGTCGCCGTCGCTGTCCGCAAACGCGCGGACGTGCACCTCGTAGATGACGGCGTCCTGGTACCACGTCGACACCGTCTCCACCGGCGGGAGAGCCTCGGCGGTCGAAGTCACTCGAGCACTCCGCCTGGCGGTTCGACCCGGAAGATATGACCCGGCGTGACGTCGGGCTCGAGGATGACGAAGTTGCGCGAGCCCCGCCACTCGTAGCGCTGGTCGGTCAGCAGGTCGTGGACGACGTACGGCGTCGTCACATCGAGGCCGAGCACGTCGAGACGCACGTCGATCCATGCGGACTGCCGGTAGCGGGCATCCAGGTTGACGATGACCAGCACCGGGCACTCGGCCGCGTCGGCGGACAGCCCGCTGGAGCCGGGCACCGTCTTCGAGTACGCGATCAGCTGGTCGTTGTCGATCCCGTGGAACTCCAGCGTGCGGTCGTGCTGCAGCGCGGTTTGGGCCCGCCGGGCTGCGTTCAGCCGGCTGATGAACGGCGCGATGCTGGCCGGTGACGCGAGGTCGTACCGGCGGATCTCGTACTTCTCACCGTCGAGATACTCCTCGGAGCCTTCGTGACGCGGTCGCGTCTCACAGAGCTCGAACACGGGGCCGTACATCCCCCAGCTCGCGGCCAGCGTCCCGGCAAGCAACGCCCGCACCATGAACGTACGGCGGTCGCCGTGCTGCAGCTGGGCGGTGAGGATGTCGGGGGTGTTCGGCCAGAAGTTGGGCCGGAAGTAGTCGGCGACATCGGTCTTGGTCAGCTCGGTGAGGTACTGCTCGAGCTCCCACTTCTCGGTCCGCCAGGCGAAGTAGGTGTACGACTGGGTGAACCCGAGCTTCGCCAGCTGCTTCATGATCTTCGGCCGGGTGAAGGCCTCCGCGAGGAACAGCACCTCCGGGTGCTCCTGCTGCACGGTCGGGATCAGCCACTCCCAGAACGCGAACGGCTTGGTGTGCGGGTTGTCGACGCGGAACACGGTGACGCCATGGCCGACCCAGAACAGCGTGACGTCGAGCAGCGCGCTCCACAGCGCATGCCAGTGCTCGGTCTCGAAGTCGAGCGGGTAGACGTCCTCGTACTTCTTCGGCGGGTTCTCGGCGTACCGGATCGAGCCATCGGGACGATGCTTGAACCACTCCGGATGCTCGGTCACCCACGGGTGGTCCGGTGAGCACTGGAAGGCGAGATCGAGGGCGACGTCGATGCCACGGTCGCGTGCCGCTGCGACCAGCTTGTCGAAGTCCTCGTAGGAGCCCAGCTCGGGGTGGATCGCGGTGTGGCCGCCCTCGGGCGAGCCGATCGCCCACGGGCTCCCGACGTCCTTCTTGGACCGGCTCGGTGCGCCGTTCGGGCCCTTGCGCGCCGTGGTGCCGATCGGATGGATCGGCGGAAGATACAAGACGTCGGCACCGAGATCGGCCACGTAGTCGAGCCGGTCGAGGACGTCGCGAAACGTGCCGTGCGTCCCCCGCCTCGCGCTCGTCGAGCGGGGAAACAACTCGTACCACGTGCTGAACCGGGCGCGTTCCCGCTCGGCCCGGATCCCGTACACCGCGGAGCTGGCCTCCGGACTGGTCGTGTGATGGCGACCGACGAGCGCCGTGATCTCGTGGTCGTCGACGTCTGCCAGGTCCGGTGTCCGGCCCGCCTCCAGCCGGCCGACGAACTCGGCCAGCCCGGCCCGGTCGGCGCCTTTGGCCTTGGCGAGCGCGGGCTTGGCGAGCTCGAGGCCGACCCGCAGCTCGAGCGAGACGTCCTGGCGCGCCGCGACCCGCGCCCGCAGTTCGTGCAGCCAGGTCGCAAAATGATCGACCCGAGCATGCACTTGGAAGTGATAGCGGCCGGGCCCGGCGAGCTCGATCATCGCCCGCCAGCGATCGTTACCGACCGATGCCATCCGGACCCGCGTCCAGCGTCGCTTCGACTCGTGCCGGTAGGCCACCTCGACGGCAAGCAGGTCATGGCCGTCGGCAAAGGCGTCCGCGCTCACCTCGACGAGCTCGCCGGCGGTGGCCTTGGCGTCGTACCTGCCGTCTTCGACCCGCGGGTGCACGTCCGCGATCACCGGTCGGGGCGGGGCCGACCGGTTGCTGGTCTCCATTGCCTGCGACTTACCCGCCGGTAGGCGCGTTACACCGGGACGCGTCACGCCCGAAGGGTACTTTCGCGATCTTGAACCCGCTCGGCCGCACGCTCGCATGCCGCCCCAACGAGCGACACCGTGGGCCATGCGAGTCGCCCTAGCGACACCCATGGGCCATGCGTGCCGCCCTAGCGACACCTGTGGGCCATGCGTGTCGCCATCAGCTGTCGACGACCGAGAGCTGTTCGGTGTCCAGCACCTGATTCGGCTGGGCCGACAACCCGTCGACGGCTGGATCCGGCCAGACCGCCGCCAGCCGGGCGAGCAGCGGCCCGGCGCCGAGCTGGGCAGCGATTGCCCGCGCCTCCGCAGCCAGCTCCGCGCCGGCGGTGAGATCACCGCTCGCCAATCGGTAGTCCGCGAAATCGGCCAGCCCGACCGCGAGGTAGTACGGGGAGCGGGTCTCGCGCAGCGCCTCGATCGCGCGCTCGAAGGTCGCAGCCGCCGCCGGATCGCCCCGGCCGGCTTGCAGGCGGGCCTGCACGCGAAGCCGGTCGGCCCGGAGAATCGGGTGCAGAAAACCAACCGGGCGCTCGTCGCACCAGTCCAGCAGCCGCTGGGCCTGCGGAATGTCGCCGAGCGCCAGCGCGGCATCCGCCGCGATCGGCCAGCACCACCGGACGCCCTCGCCCGCAATGCCGATCTGCTCGCCCACGTCGATCGCGGCTTGGGCCTTGGCAAGCGCCAGCGCATGGTCGCCGCGCGCCACTGCGTCGAATGCCTCGGTGATCGCGACCATCATCCGATCCTGCGGGCCTTCGGAGCCGGCGAGCGTCCGAACGACCTCGAGGTTGGCCGGGTCACGCTCCGTCCCGCGCAGCGCCGCGAGCACATCCACCATCCACAGCAGGTAGGGCTCGTCGGTCGTGCTCTCGGTCATCGTCCGCTGCGCGACCGCGTCGCACTCGTCCCAGCGACCGGCGAAGAGCAAGGCCTGAAGGAGGTTGCCGGTCGCGAACTGCCAGGTGCCTGCACCCGCACGACGCTGCTGCTCGACTCCTCGCTGCGCGACCTCTACCGCCTCGTCCCACGACCCTTGGGCCAGCAGTGAGTCGGAGAGGTTGAGGTTGGCCATGCCGAGCCGGTCGGTGTCACTGAAGATCTCAGCGAGCCGGCTTGCTTCGCGGTACGACGCAACCGCCTGCGCGTGCCGGTTCTGGCCGTCTTCGATGATTCCCTGGGAGATGAACAGCCGCACGAAGTTGCTGAGCGGAAGGCCGAGCTCGTGGGCCAGCCCAAAGGCTTGCGTGATGTAGCGCTCGGCCTCCGCGTGGTTCGCGGCAAACCCCTCCAGCGACGCGACCAGGTTGAGCGCTTCCACGGTGTCCGCGTCCGGGCCGTCCTGCAGCACCTCGAGCGCTTCCAGCAGCACGACCCGGCTCTCCTCGTAGCGGGCCTGCCGGCGCATCGCATTACCCATTCCCGCTTTCGCGCGGGCAACGTCACGCGGCATCCCGTGCCGGCCGTACAGGACTCCACAGCGCTGATACGCCTGCTCGGCGGCCTCGAAGGCCGCGGCCTCGACCAGGTGCTTCGCCACTTGCTCGAGCAGGCGCGCCGCATCGACGTCCGCCTGCTCGCTTCCGAGCTCTTCCAGCAGATCTGCAGCGTTGCTCAGCACGCGCGCCGCGACGACCGGTGCACCGGTCCGTTTGGCCCGGTCGGCCGCACGGGTGAGCCGGTCGACCGCGCGCCGCCTGATGACGGTCACGTCGTCGTCGTCCGGCACGGCGGCGAGCGCGTCGAGCAGATGCTGCGCAATCACCTCCGCGACCTCTTCGCCCTCGTCGGCGAAGGTTCGCGAGAGGTGCTCGGCAACCGCAAGGTGGCGGGCCTTGCGCTCCCGTCGTGACAACGTCTCGTACGCGACCTGCCGGAACAACGTCTGGACGAAGCCGTACTGCCCGCGATCCGGCGAGAGAGGGTCCGCCCGCACCATCAGGACTTCGCGACGCACCAGGTCCGCGAGGAGGTCGGCGATCTCGGCTTCGGGCATGCCGGAGATCGCAACGAGGGCCTCGACCGGGAAGGTGCCGCCGAGGACCGCGGCGTCCGCAACCAGGCGCCGCGCGTTGGGCTCGAGCGCATCGAGCCGGGCTGCGAGCAGCGACTGCAGGGTTCCCGGTACGGCCAGCTCACCGATGTCGCCCACGAGCCGGTAGACGCCTTCGACCGGCTGCACGACGTCGCGGTCGATGAGCATGCGGACCGTCTCGACGGCGTACAGCGGAATGCCTTGGGACTGCGCCGCTACCGCGGTGCGCGCCGCTGCCGGCATGCCAGAGACGAGCCCGTCGATCATGGCGTCCATAGCGGCGTCGTCGAGCGGGTCGAGGGTGAGCGACGTCGCGTTGCGCCGGCCGGTCCCCCAGCCCGGCCGGCGGTCCTCGATCTCGGGACGGGCGAAGGTCAGCACGTAGATCGGGATGTCTCGCGCCCAGTCGAGCATGTACTCGATGAAGTCGAGGAAGCCGCTGTCGGCGTACTGCAGGTCCTCGATCACGAGCACGACGGGATCGGTCGCGGCGATCTGTTCGAAGAACGTCCGCCAGCCGGCGAACAGCTCCTCGCGGATCAGCGTCTCCTCGTCGGTGTCCACCCCGAGCAGCAGGGCGAGCCGCGGCCGGACGTACTCGCGAATCCCCGGATCGCTCACGAGCCGCTCGAGACCTTCGTCGAGCTTTTGCGCGGCGACCCCGGCCGAGTCCTCCTCGGCGATCAGCAGGCGCTGGCGCACCATCTCGGCCAGGCCCCAGAACGCGACCCCGTCGCCGTAGGACAGGCAACGCCCGCGATGCCAGGAGATGAGCTGCGCAAGGCCGTCGATGTACTTGTAGAACTCCCAGCCCAACCGCGACTTCCCGACTCCCGCCGGGCCCACGACCGAGACCAGTCGGGCGGACGAGCGGTCGGCGCTCGCGTGGAACAGGTCCTTGATCAGGCGAAGATCGTTGTCCCGTCCGACCATGGGAGCCTCGAGGCCATCGATGCGCTGGCTGCCCAGGGATCCCGAGACGACCCGCTGAGCCCGCCAGAGGGAGGCGAGCTCCGACTTGCCCTTGAGGAAGTGCTCCCCCGCGTCCTCGAACGCGATCGACCCCCGCGCCACCCGCCAGGTGCCCTCGTCGACGAGCACGCTGCCCGGGTCGGCGGCGGTCTGCACCCGGGCAGCGGTGTTGACGGCATCGCCCGCGACCATCCCTTCGCCCACCGCGCCGACGGTCACCGCGACCTCGCCGGTCACGACGCCGGCGCGGGCCGCCAGGCTCTCGGCTCCGATCTCGCGGCCGAGCGCACCGACCGCGTCGACCACGTCGAGGGCGGCGCGCACCGCGCGCTCGCCGTCGTTCTCGGAAGCGACCGGCGCCCCCCAGACCGCCATGACCGCATCGCCGATGAACTTCTCGACCACGCCGCCGTACCGGCCGATCACCGTGCGGGCCAGGTCGAAGTAGCGCGACAGAAGCTCACGGACCTCTTCGGGATCACGCGCCTCTGACAGCGGTGTGAACCCGACCAGGTCGCAGAACAGAACCGAACAGACCCGGCGTTCGGCCACCGGCACCGGCTCGACCTTCGGCGCTCCGGTCACTACCGGCGCCGCTGCCGAGCCGGCCGCGAGCGCGGTGCCGCAGTCGCCGCAGAACCGCTTGCCCGCCACCAGGGCCGCTCCGCACGACGGGCAGACCGCGCTCAGCGGCGCGCCACACTCACCGCAAAAGCGTTTGCCCGGCGCGCTTTCTGCGCCACATGTGGCACACAGCACGACGTCGCCCATTGTCCGATCGCCAGGAATGTTGATCAGTTGCCTAAGGTCACTATGCCGTGCCTCGGGCTGTCAATCCCGAACTCCGGGACATTTCTGGCGTCCCAAGGTCTCGACGGACGGCGAATCCGATGCCATCGTGTGCGCCGCAGAGGCAAGGGAGGCCGGCTTGGGCGCACGGGGGCGGTATCGCGACGCCCTGCAGCGGCCCGATTTCCGGCTCCTCGTCTCCGCGTCGCTCATCGACCAGATCGGCAGTTGGTCCTACGCGGTGGTGATCGCCGTCGACATCTACTCCCGCACCGGCTCGACCGTCTGGCTGGCCGGCCTGTCGGCCTCGCGGTGGGTGACTGGGCTGCTCCTCAGCGGGTACGCCGGGGTGCTCGCCGACCGCTACCAGCGCACGACCGTCATGATCGCGTCGGCCACCGCCAACGGGATCGTCATGGCCGGCATCGCACTATCGGTCGGCCTGCACGGCCCGGTGTGGACCCTTCTGGTGCTGACCGTGCTTTCCGCGACCGCGGCCGCGCCGTACCGTCCGGCCGCCGGGGCACTCACCCCGCAGGTGGTGGACGAGAAGGACCTCGCCGCCGCGAACGGGATCTTCGCGGCGATCGAAAGCGTCGTCGTGGTGGTCGGCCCCGGCATCGGCGGCCTGCTGCTGCTCAGCGGGTCGACGCTGTCCGGCGTCGTCATCAACGCGGCGAGCTTCTTCGTCGCTGCGTTCCTCGTCAGCCGGCTGACCGTACGTTCGCGCGGCGATGCCGAGCCGGGCGGCCGCATCGTCGCGCAATGGGTCGCCGGCTTCCGCGCCCTTGCCTCCGAGCGCGTGGCGATCACCCTCGTGGCGTTCTGCGCCCTCGACTCGATGGTGTACGGCGCAAGCACGGTGATCTATGCACCGCTGTCCGTCCGGTTGGGCACCGGACCGAAGGGCTACAGCTACCTTCTTGCCGGCAGCGCCCTTGGCGGCGTGCTGGCCGCCGGGCTGGCGAACCGGCTCAGCGGCTCACGCCGGCTGGCGCCGATCATCGTCGGCAGCATCGCGCTGCAGTCGTTGCCGTACCTTGTGACCGCGTTCGTCCACGCGCCGGTCGCGGCCTTCGTCCTCCAGGTCGTGTCGGGCGTGGGGATGATCATCGTCGACATCCTGGCGATCACGGCGCTACAGCGCGACCTCGACCGCGGCGTGCTCAGCCGGGTTCTCGGCGCGTTCGACGCGATCGTGACCTCTGCGATCCTGCTCGCCAGCTTCGCGGTGGCGGCCCTGCTGAGCCACTCCGGCGTCGTTGTCACCTTGGAGGTGACCGGGATCGCGATCCCGGTGCTCGCCGTACTCGGTCTGCCGATCCTCGTCCAGGGTGACCGGCGCACCGCCGCCGAAGCGGCCAGGATCGAGCCGACCGTCGAGCTGCTCGCCGGCCTCGACCTGTTCACCGGCGCCAACCGGCCGGTGCTCGAGCGGTTGGCCCAGGCCGCCGAACCCCGCACCGTGCCGACCGGTACGGTTCTCATCCGGCAGGGCGACCCGGCCGACGCGCTGTGGGTGCTCGTCAGCGGCGTACTGTCCGTGTCGGCGGCCGCTGACGGGGGTCCGTCGCGTGCGCTGCCGAGCGTCGTCGCCCCGGCGTACGTCGGGGAGATCGGGCTGGTGCGCGGCGTGCCGCGCACCGCCACCGTACGGACCGAGGAGGACTGCGAGTTGCTGCGGATCGACGGCGCCGAGTTCCTGCGCGCGCTCGAGTCTGCGCCGCCGAGCACCGCCTTCGTCCAGCTCACCGGCACGCGCTGGGCGCGCACCGAGCAGCCGGCAACCGGCTGAGCCCGGGACCAGGCGAGGCGGACCGATCGTGATCCGGGTGACCTTCTGCGGCGTACGCGGCTCCACGCCCTCGCCGGGTGCGGACTTCCTCAGGTACGGCGGCAACACGTCGTGCCTCGCGCTGTCCGACGGCGACGGGCCGCCGCGCCTGCTGCTCGACGCGGGCACCGGCCTGATGGCTGTGACGCCGCTGCTCGCCGGCCGGCCCTTCGACGGGACCGTGCTGCTCAGTCACCTGCACTGGGACCACACCCACGGCCTGCCGTTCTTCGCCGGCGGCGGGATGCCCGGGGCGCGGCTGCACCTCCGGCTGCCCGAGCAGGGTGTGCCCGCGGAGGACTTGCTCGCTCGCGCCTTCTCGCCGCCGCACTTCCCGGTGCTCCCCCACCAGCTCGGAGCCGGCTGGAGCTTCGACACGATCGACGAGGGTGAGCACAGCTTCGAGGGCTTCACCGTCCGCGCGCTCGAGATCCCGCACAAGGGCGGCCGGATGTTCGGCTACCGGGTCAGCCGCGGCGAGGCCTCTCTTGCCTACCTCACCGATCACAGCCCGATCTCGCTCGGTCCCGGTCCGGACGGGCTCGGCGAGCGCCACGCGGCGGCGCTCGAGCTCGCCCACGACGTGGATGTGCTCATCCACGACGCCCAGCACCGGGCCAGCCAGTTTCCCGAGGTGGCCTACCTCGGGCATGCGAGCCCCGAGTACGCCGTCGCGCTGGCCCGCGAGGCCGGCGCGCGCAGCCTGATGCTGTTCCATCACGCGCCCACCCGCACCGACGACGAGATCGACGAGATCCTGGCCGAGCTGGCCACCGACGGCCTCCCGGTGCGGGCGGCGTGCGAAGGGTTGGTGCTCGACCTGCCCGAGGCCTGACCTCCGGCGGGCCGCAACCGGCGGGCTCCTGGCCAGCCGTTCCGGTTGAGCGCACGGCAACCCGGTGACACACTGCCCAAGTCGGATTTGCCCGGCGGTGGCGGGGGTTTCGTGGCGTACTACATCGGGGTCGATCTCGGTACGACGTACACGGCAGCGGCCGTGGCCCGTGACGACCAGGTTGAAGTCGCCGCCCTCGGAGACCGCTCGACCGCGGTTCCGTCCGTGCTCTGGATCGGTGAGCAAGGCGAGCTGCTCGTCGGCGAGGCGGCACAACGACGCGCGCTCAGCGATCCCAGCAGGGTCGCGCGCGAGTTCAAGCGCCGGCTGGGCGACACGACGCCGCTGCTGGTCGGCGGCTCGCCGTACTCCGCGGAGGCGCTGTCCGCGAAGCTGCTCGCATGGGTGGTCGCGGCGATCGCCCGGACCGAGGGCGAGCCCGCGGCCGGGGTCGCCGTCACGCATCCGGCGAACTGGGGCGCATATAAGAAGGACCTGCTGAGCCAGGCGGTGCGGCTGGCCGATCTCGCCGAGGCCACGCTGCTCACCGAGCCGCAGGCGGCCGCGATCTTCTACGCCTCGCAGCAGCGGGTCGAGCCCGGTGACGTCGTCGCCGTGTTCGACCTCGGGGGTGGGACGTTCGACTCGGCGGTGATCCGGAAGGTAGCCGAGGGCCGGTTCGACATCCTCGGCGAGCCCGAGGGCATCGAGCGGCTCGGCGGCATCGACTTCGACGACGCCGTCTTCGCCCACGTCGCGGGCATGATCGAGCCCGGTCTCGACCAGCTCGACCCGGACGACAGCACCGCGCTCGCCGCCGTGGCGCGCCTCCGCGAGGAGTGCGTGCAGGCCAAGGAGGTGCTTTCCGCCGACACCCAGGCGTCGGTTCCCGTCCTGCTGCCCACGGTGACGACCGAGGTGCGCCTGACCAGGCCCGAGCTCGAGGCGATGATCCGGCCGCGCCTCGACGACGCGATCGGCGCGATGCGCCGCTCGCTCACCTCCGCCGGCGTCGAGGCGCAGGAGGTCCGCGCGATCCTCCTCGTCGGCGGCTCGTCACGCATCCCGCTGGTCGCCCAGACCGTCTCGGCGGCCTTCGGGCGCCCGGTCGCCGTCGATGCCCACCCGAAGAACGCGATCGCGCTCGGCGCCGCGATCGCAGCGCGGACCGCGGCCGTCGGCGAGTCAGCCGAGGCCACCGCCGTCGCTTCGCCCGCACTGCCGGAGCAGCCCGGACCGGCGGACGCGAGCCTGGCGCTCGCGCCGACCGCAGCACTCGCCGGAGTTGGCGCCGGGCTCGCCGCCGAAGCCGCCGGCGGCTCGCCGGGTGCGACCAGCACCCTGACCACGGCGCCGGGGATCGGAGACCGGCCGCCACCGCCACCGCCGCCGGTACATCGTGAGCGGCGCGGCGGCATCGCGGTCATCCTGCCGGCGATCCTGGGGCTCGCCTTGCTCGGTGTCGGCGCCTATTTCATGTTCGGTCGCCACCACCACAGCTCCTCGCCGCAAACCGGGACCGGGGTCTCGCAACAGGCCACGCCACCTGCCGGCGGTACGACGCACACCGGTGGCGCGCCGGAGTCGAAACCGCACCAGATCACGACGGACAACCTGCTGCTCGCGGCTCCCACCACCACGACTCCGGTCGATACCTCCGGGTCGACCGACTGCCAGGAGGTTGCCGCCACCGCCAACGGCTTGACCCCTACCAACCCGGGACCGGACTTCTCGGCCCAGTGCCAGACGGTGACCTGGGATCTCAACGGTGCGCCCGAGAAGGTCGTCGCGTTCTTCTCCTCCTCGACCGACCCGACGGCGAACGGGCCGCGGGTCGAGGTCCTGACGCAGAACTCCGACGGCACGTGGACGCCCGCGCTGGAAAGCGACGGCAACTCGGCGAGCTGGAACACCGCGTCGGTCAGTACGGCAAACCTCACCGGCAGCAACGACGTCGACCCGGAGTTCGTCGTGGTCTTCCATGACAGCGACGGCACCCAGATCGTCGCGGTGGTCCAGAGCAACAACGGCGCCGCCGAGGTTGCGGCCCAGACCCACAAGGCCTATCACCCGAGCGTGATCCTGCAGGGGCCGGAGATCCTCTTCTACAACACCAAGACCCCGACCAGCCCGCTGCGCCTCGACCTGATCAAGTGGGTCCCCTCGCAGAACAGCTACTACGGCGTCTTCAGCCCGGTGAAGGCCCCGGCACCCACGTCGACGTTGTAACGCACCGCTGCCACCCAAGGGAGGCGTCATGGCATCTCTGGAAGAACTGCTCCGCTACCTCGAGTCGTTCATGCACGGTCAGCTCGGCCAGGCTCAACAACCGCACTCGGTGGCCCAGCCGATGCCGCAGGTCGGCGGACCGGGCGAGATGGCCGGCGCGCCCGTCCATGCGGCGGCGCCGCCGGTCGAGGGCGCCGCGCCGGCGCCGGCCGGACCCGCACCCGGCGAGCCGGCCGGCCCGCCCGGACAACCGCCGTTCGAGCTGGCGAGCGCCCCGCCGGAGCTGGTCCAGCAGGCGCTCGCGCAGTTCGGGTCGCTGCACCCGGAGCTGGTCCCTTACCTGCCACTGGGGTCGGCCGAACCACTGAACCTCGCGATCGCCCTCGACCGCATGGGCGCAATCCCCGCGGAGGCACTGACCAGCTACGCCCCGGCGGCGGAATTCGCCCCGGAGCCGAACGTGCCCGCACCCGCCGGGCACCCGTTCGACGCGCGGATCGCCGAACCGTCGGCCGCCACGACCAGCCCGACGGCCACGCCGCTCAGCACCCCGGCGGCGGGTGGCGGCGATCCCGGCTTCAGCCCACCCGCCGGCGCGTCCTCCGGCGTCGGTGACGCCGGGTTCACCCTTCCTGGCGGCACGACCAACCTCGGCGGAGGCGACCCTGGCTTCGCTCCCCCGAGTGCCTCGGCCGGTGGTGGGATCACCGGCGCTCCGATCGTCGCGACGCCGGTCAGCACCGGTGACGCCGGCTTCGAGGTGCCCGGCGCCGGGGAGACAGCCGGCGACGCCGGCTTCACACCGCCGGCGACGGAGACCTCGGGCGGCCTCGGCGACCCGGGGTTCGCGGTCCCCGGAGCGCCGCTCGGCGGGATGTTCGACCCCGGCGTCTCGGTGGCGGAGCCGACGCTGGGCGGGATGTTCACGACCGGCACCGAAGCGCCGTTGGAGGGCATCGACCCCGCGGCGCTCGGTGAGCTGGCCGGCGAGGTCGCGAGCAGTACGGCGGCGGCGGGCGAGCAGGTCATCGGAACGCTTGCCCCCGGGTTCGGCACCGACCCCGGGGTGGGCGGCATCGATCCCGGCGCGGTCGGCGGATTCTCCGACGCGCTCGGCGGGCTGCCCATCGTGGGCGACGTGGCCGGTGCCGCCTCCGCGGGCTTCGGAACACCAGGTTTCGACCCGGCCGGCGCCGGCGAAGCCGGGTTCGGTGCGGTCGACCCCGGTGCGCTCGCCGGCGCGGCCTCCGACCTCCCGATCATCGGCGACATGAACCTCGGCGCGCTCGGAGAAGGTCTCGAGCAGATGGGCTTTGTGCCGCCCGCCGGTGGCGTACCGGTGGCGGCGGTCCCCACCGAGGCCACGATCCCGGCACCGGCCGAGCCGACCTTCGCCGAAGGCGATCCGATCGGCGGCGACGTCCAACCGACCATGGTCGTCGACGGCGGCGGCGGGCCGATCGAGTCGGGGGTCGCCGAACCGACCTTCGCCGAAGGCGATCCGATCGGCGGCGACGTCCAACCGACCATGGTCATCGACGGCGGCGGCGGCCCGATCGACGACGGCACCGGCTCGAGCTTCGGGGACCTCGGTGACAGCCTCGGCGGATCGCTCGCGTCAGGTGCGGGTGACGTCGCCAGCACGCTGGGAGGGGTCGACCTCAGCGGCGTCAACGACGTCGTCGGCGACATCGTCGGCACCGGCATACCGATCGGGGCGGCGGCGGGCGCGGCGTATGACCTCGCCGACGGGAACTACACCGGAGCGGCCGAGGAGGGTGTGATCGGCGGGCTGGACGTGGGCGCAACCGCGTTGGGGTTGCCGGGCGTGGACGCCGATCTCGGCGTGCTCAACGACCTCGTGACCGGCAACACCGCGGCGATCGCAGGCGACGCGGAGACCGCGGCCATCTCGACCGCCGGCGGGATCATCGGCGGCGCGGCCGGCTCGATCATCGGACCGGTCGGCACCATCGCCGGGTCCGCGATCGGAAGCTTCGTCGGTGAGGCAGTGGCTCCCGCCGTCGAGAGCGCCGCGTCCGACACCTACGACACGGGCCGGGACATTCTCAACGACACCTCGTCCTCGCTGACCGACGCCGGCACCGCCTTGAGCGAAGGCAACGTCGTCGGCGCGGTCGGCGACGTGGCCGAGGGCGCGGTCGATGACGTCGGCGACGCCGCGACCGGCGCCGCGGACCTGGTCGGCGACACCGTGGAAGGTGCCGGCGACGTCGTATCCGCTGTCGGCGGTGCGATCGACGACGTGGGCAGCGGCATCGAGGACGTCGGGGACGACATCGAGAACTTCCTCTAGTGCCCGGTCTCCAGGTCACCAGGTGACCGCACCGGCTGCCAGCCCGGCCGGCGCCGCCACGGGCGGGCCGCAGCAGCGCGCCGAACTGCTGAAGCTGATCGGGGCAGTGGCCGAGGTGGCCCGCGGCGCCGGTCGCGCCGACCTGGTCAGCCGGTTGTCGGCTGCCGCCGGACGGCTCACCAGCGAGGGCGCCCGGGTCGCGGTGGTCGGCGAGTTCAAGAAGGGCAAGAGCTCGGTCGTCAATGCGCTGGTCGGCGGCCCGGTCTGCCCGGTCGACGACGACATCAGCACCGCCGTACCCACTGTCCTCCGGTACGCCGACGCGTTGGCGATCACCGGGATCTCGGTGAGCGGCGATCCGCCGAAGGAGACCGCGCACCCGCTGTCGGCATCGCAGCTACGCGCCGCGATCCACGACGGCAGCGACTACCAGCGGGTCGAGGTGGCAGTCCCGAGCCCGTTGCTCAAGGCCGGCCTCACGTTGATCGACACGCCGGGCGTCGGCGGTCTGCAGTCCGAGCACGCCTTGCGCACGCTGGCGACGCTGCCGTCCGTCCACGCACTGGTCTTCGTCTCGGACGCGATGTCGGAGCTCACCGAGCCGGAGGTGTCCTTCCTCGGCCACGCCATGCGGTTGTGCGGAACCGTGATCTGCGTCATGGCGAAGACCGACATCTTCCCCTTCGTCGACGCTGTCGTGGCGGCGAACCGCGCGCATCTCGAACGGGCCGGCATCGCGGCGCCGATCCTCACCGTGTCCTGCGAGCTGCGCGCGCGCGGCCGCGCGGCCAACGATCCCGCCCTCGGCGAGGCATCCGGCTTCGGCCGGCTCGAAGGCGTGCTGGTCCAGCGCATCGCGCCGAACGCGGAGGCACTCGCACTGCGCTCCGCCGGCACCGATGTGGTCGGGGTCCTGCAGCTGCTGGCGGCTCCGCTGGCGGCCGCGAAGCAGGCGCTCGCGACCGGTGGCAACCACGAGGACCTGCAGGCCGGCCTGGACGACGCCAAGCGCCGGGCCGAGGCGCTGCGCGGCCAGACCTCGAAGTGGCAGCTCGTGCTGAACGACGGCATGGCCGACCTGCAGGGCGAGGTCGACCATGACATGCGCACGCGGATGCGCGTTATCTCGCAGGAAGCGGAAAGCGCGATCGACCAGAGCGACCCGGTGAAGATGTGGGACGAGTTCGCGCAGTGGCTCGAGACCCGGGTCGTCTACGACGTAACCGAGAACTACCTGCTGCTGACCCGGCACGCGCACGACCTCACCGAGCGGGTCGCAGCGATCTTCGCCGAGGACGCGGCAGATCTCGGCGAAGTCATCAATGTCGCCGCTCCGACCCACCTGCTCGACGGCGTGATCGACCCTGAGCTTCCCAAGGCGGCGTTGCAAGGCGGCGCGGGAGCCACCGCGATCTCGCTGTTCCGCAACACCTACAGCGGGATGTCGATGTTCGGA
This sequence comes from Mycobacteriales bacterium, assembly GCA_035504215.1. NCBI lineage: Bacteria > Bacillati > Actinomycetota > Actinomycetes > Mycobacteriales > Mycobacteriales bacterium. The sequence continues at coordinate 2,759 of DATJSI010000061.1, read as the reverse complement.
GCGCTCGGCGGCGCTTCGATGCTGCACCTGTTCACCGGCTCGCTGAACCCGATCACGCTCGGCCTCGGCCTGGTGCTGGGAACGCGGTCGGTCAGCGAGGAGCACAACCGTCAGGTCGAGACCCGGCGCAACCACGCGAAGTCCGCGGTACGCCGCTACACCGACGAGGCGTCGTTCGTCGTCGGCAAGGACTCTCGCGACGCAGTCCGGTCCTTGCAGCGCGCACTGCGCGACACCTACTCGGCACGGGCCGAAGAGCTGGTCCGCTCCACGACTGCCGCCGTGCAAGAGGCGACCGCCGCCCTTGCCGGTGCGCAAAAGGATCGGACCGCAAAGCTCGCCGACGTCGACAAGCGGCTCAGCGCGCTGGCGCAGCTCGCCCAGCAAGCGGCAAGGTTCGCGCCGTCGCCCCGGAAGGCGTGAGGATGGACAGCCTCCTGGCGCGCACCGCCTCGGTTGCCGACCGCGCGGTCTCGGCGTACGACGGAACACCGGCGGCCGCCAGCTCGGTCGAGATCCGCCGCCGGCTCGAGCTGCCGGTCCGCGTCGCGATCGCCGGGAAGGTCAAGGCCGGGAAGTCCACGCTGCTGAACGCCCTCGTGGGCGAGGAGCTCGCTCCGACCGACGCGAGCGAGTGCACCCGGATAGTGACGTGGTACCGCGGGGCCGAGATCTGCCAGGTGACCGCCGTTCCGGTCGACGGCCAGCCCTATCCGGTCGCTTTCTCGCGCAACGGCGCTCTCGACGTCCGACTCAATGACGACACCGCCGACTCGCTGCGCTGGCTCATGGTCGACTGGCCGAGCGAGGCGCTTCGCACGATGACGCTCGTCGACACGCCGGGCATCGCCTCGCTGTCCGCCGACCTCTCGAGACGGACCACGTCGTTCCTCGACGCGGGCAGCGACGACCCGGGCTCCGTCGACGCCGTGATCTACCTGATGCGACACATGCACACCGCGGACGTCCGGCTGCTCGAGAGCTTCCACGACCACGATCTCGCGCAACCCAACCCGGTCAACTGCCTCGCCGTCCTGTCCCGCGCCGACGAGATCGGTGTCTGCCGGCTCGACGCGATGACGTCGGCACGCGCGATTGCCGACCGCTACGTCGCCCAGCCCACCCTGCGCCGGCTCGTCCAGGACGTCGTCCCGGTAGCCGGCCTGCTCGCCGAGGCGGCGGTCACGCTTCGTGAGGAGGAGTTCCGCTCGCTCCGCTCGCTCACCGGCGCAGGCGTCACCGCGGCGTCACCGGTGCTCGGCTCGATCCAGGAGCTCTCCGCCGAACACACCGCGGTCGACGCCGTCGTCGATGCCGCGCAACGTCATGAGCTGGTGGAGCGGTTCGGCCTGTACGGCGTGCGGTACGCCGTCGAGTGGTTGGCGCGCTCGCCCGACGCGACCGCCGCCCAGCTGGCCGCGGCGCTCGCCGAGGTGAGCGGACTCACCCAGCTCCGTCGTACCGTCGGCAGCCAGATCGCGGCGCGCGCCGGGCTGCTCAAAGCCCGCTCGGCGATGACCGCGCTCGCCCGTCTGGTCGCGGCGTACCCAGTGGACGGGCTGGCGGAACCGCTCGAGGCGTTGATGGCGGGCGCGCACGAGCTGGCCGAGCTCCGGCTGCTGAACGCGCTGCGACTCGGCGGGATCCCGTTGCCCGACGACCTGCTCGCCGAGGCGGAGGAACTGCTCGAACGATCGGGTCAGCCACCCGCGGCGCGCATCGGACTACCAGCCGAGGCCGAGCCGCCCGAGGTCCGTCAGGCGCTGCTCACCCGGCTCGACGCCTGGCGGAGGCGCGCCGAGAACCCGCTGTCGAAACAAGCCGCGGTGGATGCCAGCCGCGTCATGATCCGCAGCTACGAAGGGATGCTCGTCGAGCTCGGGCCCTGACCGACCGGCGCTTCGCTCAGAACAGGTCGCCGATGTCGTCCACGACGTCGCTTGCGGCGTCGGCCACATCGCTCGCAGCGCTGGACACTGCGCTTCCGACATCACTCGCTGCGCTCTCGGCATCACTCACCGCGTCACTTGCCGCGCTCGCGACCGCGCTCCCCGCATCCTCGGCGGCGTCGACGACCGCACTGCCGGCGTCCGCCACGGTGCTCGCGGCGCCTTCAACCGCGCTGACCGCGCCGGACCCGATCGACTCGGCGGCCGAGACCGTACCGCCCGCGATGTCCTCGAGCCCGTGGATCGCCCCGCCGCCGGCCGACTCGATCCCACCAAGCAGGCCGCTGCCGACGTTACCGAGATCGTTGATGACGCCCGACCCGACGTCCTCCGCGCCGTGCAGCAACCCGGCGGCGGCGTCGGCGACTCCGCTACCGACTCCCTCCACCACGCTCTCGCCGCCGTGCAGCAGACCTTCCCCGACGTTGCCGATCTCGTTCACCACACCCGAGCCGACGTCCTCGACGCCGTGGAAAAGACCGCTGCCCAGGTCCTCGGCGCCGGTCACGAGCCCGCCGCCGATCGACTCGACGCCGTCGACCACCCCGCGCACGATGCCGGACGGCCCGTCGGAAAAGCCCTGCACGACGTCCTCGAGGCCGCCGACGACGCCGCCGCCGACTGCCCCGGCAGCGCCGAGTACGCCGCCGCCGACCGCTTCGGCGCCACTGATCGCGCCGCTGCCCAGCGCCTCAGCTCCGTGGAACACACCCTCGCCGACCGACTCGACGCCGCCGACCGCACCGCCGAGGACCGCCTCGCCGCCGGCCAGTTCACCGCCCAGGACGGACCCGACCCCGTCGTAGATCC
>DATJSI010000060.1 GCA_035504215.1 Mycobacteriales bacterium | reverse complement strand
GCCGAGCGGGCTCGGTACGCCGAAGGGCGGCCTGCGGCTGTTCACCTCGACGGCGCCGACCGTCACCATGACCTCCCCAGCGCACCCGAAGCTGCACACCGCGGCAACGTTCACCGCGCAGGGCACGGAGCTGTCGGGAGTGACCGCGACCCTGTCCAGCTCCAGCTACGCCTGGAACTTCGGTGACGGCCACACGTCCACCGGTACGTCGGTCAGCCACACCTACACCGCGGCTGGCAAGTACACGACGACGCTCACCGTTACCGACAGCCTGTACCAGATCGTGATCAAGAAGGTGACGATCACGGTCGGCGAGAAGGCATCGGTGCACTACAAGGGTTCGGCGAAGCTGAAGACCCATCACAAGGGCTCGTTCAGCGCCGCCGGCACGACCACCCCGAACACCGGTGCCACGATCAAGCGCTACCACTGGAACTTCGGCGATGGCCACACCGCGAGCGGCAAGTCGGTTCATCACGCGTTCTCGCACTCCGGCAAGTTCACGGTGACGCTGACGATCACCGACAGCAGCGGCGTGGTCACGACGGTGAAGCACCACGTCAAGGTCAAGAGCTAGCTCGGTCACTGCGGGATAGGCGGTCAGGAGGTTCCGGTCGGTACCTTGCTGTCCGTCAACGTCGGGCTGCCGCGTGACGTGGCCTGGCAGGGCAAGACCGTCTACACCGGAATCTTCAAGGAGCCGGTGACCGGCGCGCGAACCGTGCGCAGGCTGAACGTCGACGGTGACGGACAGGGCGACCTGGCCGGGCACGGTGGCGAGCAGCGTGCGGTCTTCGTGTACCAGATCGACTCGTACCGGTACTGGGAGCGCGAGCTCGCGCGGGACGACTTCACCTATGGCCAGTTCGGCGAGAACTTCACCGTCGACGGTCTTGGCGACGATGTCGTCTGCATAGGTGACCAGTACCAGATCGGCAGCGCCTTGTTCGAGGTCACGCAACCGCGGGTGACCTGCTACCGCGTCGGCATCCGGATGAATGAGCCGCGGATGCCGGCCCTGCTCGTCTCTCACCACCGGCCGGGCTTCTACTTCCGGGTGCTGACCGAGGGCGACGTAGAGGCAGGCGACGAGATCGTGAAGATCGGCTCCGGGCCGGAGCAGATCACGGTCGCCGAGGTCGACGCGCTGCTCTACCTGCCCCAGCACCCACGGCAGCAGCTGCTGCGTGCGCTGCGAGTGCCGGCGCTCAGCCCGGGCTGGCAGGAGTCGTTCCGAGCGTTGCTCGAGCAGGCTCCGGGAGCGGGCAACGCCGGCCTGACGACCGCCAGCCCCCCACCGGCATGGACCGGGTTTCGCCGGCTGGCCGTGGCCGCCATCGAGAGGCAGAGCGACTCCGTCACGGCGATCCGCCTCGATAGTCCCCACGGCACGCAGCTGCCCGCGGCGCGCCCGGGTCAATACCTCACCGTTCGCATCCATCCAGCGGACGGGCAGCGGGCATTGCTGCGCAACTACTCGTTGTGCAGTTCGCCGGAAGCGGGCTACTACCGGATCGGGGTCAAGCGGGAGGCGCACGGCGCCGTCAGCGGCTACCTGACGACCGGGTGCGAGCTGGGCGAGGAGATCGACATCGGCGCGCCGAGAGGCACCTTCATCCTCGACCAGACACCCGCGCCGGTGCTGTTGATCAGTGCAGGCGTCGGCGCCACTCCTGTCCTCGCGATGCTGCACGCTCTCGCCGAAGCGAAGTCTGGGCGCGAGATCTGGTGGCTGTACGGCGCGCGCAACCGACGGGAGCATCCGTTCGCCGCCGAGGCGCGGACGCTGCTCGCCTCGCTGCCGCACACCCGCAGCCAGATCTGCTATAGCGATCCCGGTCCCGACGACCGTCCGGGCCGCGACTTCGACACCGCGGGGCAGCTGACACCCACCCTGATCGGCGAGCTCGATCCGCCGCGCGACGCGATGGTGTACCTGTGCGGCCCACCGCCGTTCATGGCCGACATCAGCGCCGGTCTGGCCGCTCTGGGAATCGACGCTGCGCGGATCCACACCGAGCCGTTCGGACCGGCGCCATCGATCACACCCGGCGTCGAGGCAACCCCGCCCCGAGCGCCGCACGCTCCGTCCGGGCCGGCCGGCGACGGGCCCACGATCGGGTTCGCGCGCAGCGACTTGTCCATCCGCTGGAGTCCGGACTACGGCAGCCTGCTCGAGCTCGCCCGAAGCGTGCGATGTGCCGGTGCGCTGGTCGTGCCGTACCGGCGTCTGCCACACCTGCGAGACCACGCTGATCGCGGGTGCCGTCGACTACAGCCCCGACCCGATCGAACCGCCCGCCGAGGGCAGCGCGCTGCTCTGCTGCTCCCGGCCGCGCGACGACGTGGTCCTGGACCTCTGACGCGGCGCCCGCCACCTGGGCTGGCTGCTTACGGCCGCGGCACGCCGACTACGGTGGTGCTGGACGGACGGGATCGCGAATGATCATTCCCAAAGCAGAGGCACTGGCGATACTGCAGCGCGCCGGCATGTCCGACGTCATCGCCGGTTTCGAGGATCAGCTCCCGGACCCCATCGACACGGACCGCGACGAGGAGCTGCTCGCCAGCCTCGGGATCACGCGGGCTCGCCTGATGGAGCGGATGGGTCACAGCCCGTGACCCACCTCTCCTCGCCGGCCTAGGCCCGAGCGAGGACCTTCGGGGTGCCGTTGGCGGTCCTGAGGCCGAGCAGCTCGGTCTGCGCCTTGTTGGTGGTCACGAACCGGCCGAGGGCGCCGACGCGGAAGTACCAGTTGTAGCCGTGCCGGGTCGAGACGGTCAGGTGCCCATGGCTGTCGAGCATCTCGACGGTCCCACGCGGGCAGCCCTTGGAGCCGGGGTTCACCCAGGCGGCGTGATTGCCGAACAGCGCCGGAAACTCGAAGCGGCACCGGTTCGTGGTCCGTACCTGCTTGCCGTCGCTCACGCGGATCAGCGCCAGGGGGGAGTGCGTCAGGTCGGACAGGCCGCACGCCGCCCAGTGAACGTCGACCGCGCTGCAGGAGTTCTCCTGGCCCTTCGGCTTCTGCAGGACGGTGTGCTTGGTCGGATGCGCCCACGGTGCGAAGACGATCTCGCCATTGCCGTTCTCGTCGTTGTCGCCGTACGCGACGAAACCGGACGCACCGGTCACCGCCGAGTAGCCGACACCGGCCGGCAAGGGCCTACCCAGGTCGGTTCTCTTCCCGCCGAAATGCTGGTAGATGACGTGACCCCCGCCGACCTTGGTGGTCAGCAACCAGCCGTCCGGCGCGGCGCCGACGGCCCACTCGGACGCGGCGCCCGTCGCGCTGCCGTGGGTCCCCTTCGCGAGGTCCCACCACTTCAGGTTCTCCGTGGGGCCGGAGAAGCTGGTCTCGATCAGCGTCGCGTCGACCAGCGAGAACCCGGGCCGGGGCATGATCGGGCCGAGGTCCAGCCGCTTCCCGGTCGCGGTGAGCACGTGCAGGGTGCCCGTGGTCTCGTCACCGGGAACGTAAGACTTGTGGGTCGTCGTGCCTCGCACGTACGCCAGGTAGCGGGCCCCGCCCGCGACCGGAGCGATTCCCGTGTGCGCGGTCGGGGTCGTGCCCGCGGCGGCATTCGCGGCCGAGGCCGCGGGCAACGCCGCGGCGAGGCAGGGAACAAGGACGGCCGTGGCCGCGGCGGCAAGCACTCGCGACACCGTTCGCATGTGAGTCATGTCCTGACAACGCCCCAATCCGCGCTGAGGTTGACACGGGCCGAGAATCGGATCCGACCTCCTAATGATCCGGAGTGCCGACCACCCGGCGGACCCGTACGTCGGCACGGTAGGACAGCACCGCGGCGAGTGAGGCGAGCACCGCGCAGGCAACCAGCACGTCAAGCGAGTGGTGGTACCCCCGAAGCAGGCCGCTCACGGAACGCGGCGACACCCTGGCCGCCGTTCCGGTGAAGAACTGATGCCGCAAATGGGCCGGGAGCGGAGCGGTGATCAGGGTGAGCGCCAGCGCCGTACTGGCCACCCAACCGACGTTCTGGATGGTCAGCCGGGCCCCGTTGACCAGGCCGGCACTTGCGCTCGGGGCGGAGCTCATCGCTGCGTTCGCGTTCGCCGGCGTGAAGATGCCCGCGCCGGCACCGACGACGACCAGGCTTGCAGCGAAGACCGGATAAGGCGCGGTCAAGCTGGCTCCGAGCAGCGCCAGGCCGACCGCGCCCAGAGCCGAGCCGAGGATCGCCAATCGTGCGGGCTCGAGGACGCGACTCAGCAGGCCGGCACTCACCGCGAAGGTCACGGCCGACACCGGCAATGGCATGACCGACAGCCCGGCCCGCAATGCGGTATCGCCGCGAAGGGCCTGCAGGAACAGCACCATCAACAGGACCGGCACCCACTGCGCCATCGCGTTGAGCAGGCCGGAGACGATCGCAAGGCACAGCCGGCGGTTGCGGAACAGGTCGATGTGGATCAGCGGGGTGGTCACGCGGGACTCGTTGATGACGAAGAACGCGAGTACGACGCCTGCCCCTGCGATTCCCCCGACGATGTCGCGGCTGAAGCCGGTGCCCGACTGCGCGATCAGCAAGCTGATCACGACCCCGCCGAGGCCGAGGATCAGCAGGAACGACCCGACGACGTCGAACCGGAACTTCTTCGAGTCCGGCGGCCGGTCGGGAAGCGATCGCCAACCCCAGACCAGGCAGACCGCGCCGACCAGCGCACCGAACAAGAAGATTCCGTGCCAACCGATCGCCTGGGTGACGGCTCCTCCGATGGTCGGTCCGACCAGGTCCCCCACGGAGATCGCCGAGGCGTAGACGCCCAGGGCTCGATGCAACCGGAGTGGATCAAGGGCATCGAACAGGATCGCGGCGCTGTTCGCCCAGACCGCCGCGACGCCGGCCGCGGAGAAGACCTGGAGGCCCACGAACACCCACGCGGTCGGAGCCACGCTCAACAGGAGGTTCGACACGGTGAAGGTGCCGACGCCGAGGAGATAGCACCATCGCCGGCCCAGCAGGTCGCCGACTCGTCCGAGGGTCAGCATCAGCGTCGTGCTGGTCAGCGACGGGATGACCACGATCAGGGTGGACTGCAATGCAGTCGCGTGGAAGTGGCGGGAGACCGCCGGTACGGCGACCCCCAGGCTGCTCGTGCTGAGGCTGGCGACAAAGGTGGCAAGCGCCACGGCCGACACGACAACGGTGGGATTCGACACCCGGGAGGGCGTTGCGGCCAGGTCGCCGATCGCGCCGGCGCGACATTCAGCCACCTGCGATCCCCGACCCGGCCACGTCAGCGCGGCGCGACCGGCAGTCGAGCTGTACCGGTGACGATCCTTAAGCGAAGGTGGTTCAGGCGCTGCTCCGTTTGACCAGCCACGGCACCAGCCCCGGCATCAATTCTTCGATCTCTTTGGTCCGCGCGGTGTAGTGGTAAAACTTGCCCTGCTTACGAATATTGATCAGACCGGCGCCGCGCAGGATCTTCATGTGGTACGAGATCGTCGACTTCGAGACCGGCAGGGCCTCCTCGAGCGACGTACATGCCAGCTCGTTCGTGCTGACGATCTGGGACATGATCCACAGGCGGATCGGGTCCGAAAGTGCTTTGAGGACATCAACCGCCGGGTCCTGGGTGTCGACCTGGGTCATCACCGGCCGGGTACTTGCCGCGCGCTTCGCCATCGTCATCCTTGTCGAGTCACGAAGTCATCAACACAATGTGAGGGTTGGTCCGGAGCAATCGAAGAATCTGCCGTTGGGACATTACCTCGCGCCGCAAGAATTGCGGTACACCGCGACCGGTCACGTTGCCCGTTCGACGGTTTCGGGCCGCGGAAACGGCCAGCCCGACATTTCCCCCGATGTGAAAACAACAACGCGCCGCCTAGACCTTCACCAGCAGGGCGTCGACGGCGATCGCACCGTCGGCGGACAGGATCAACGGATTGACGTCCAGCGAGGTGATGCGGTCGCCCAGCACCGCTGCGAGCGCATCGAGGACGCCGATCGTGCGCTCGAGTGCGGCCAGGTCGACAGGGGTGCTACCCCGCGCCCCGGTCAGCCGCGCGTATCCACGCAGGGCGGCGAGCATGGTGCCGGCATCCCCGGTGCGCAGCGGCGTGGCGCGGACCTGAACGTCGTCGACCAGCTCGGTCCAGACCCCGCCGAACCCCGCCAGCAGGAAGGTGCCGAGCGGCGGTGCCGCATGCAGCCCGAGGATGAACTCGGTGCCGCCCGAGATCTGTTCCTGGACCAGCACGCCGCGTGCGCCGCGCTCCAGCAGCCCGGTGACCGCCGCGGCGAGCGCGACCTCGGAGTCGATGCCGAGGATGACGCCGCCGTGCTCGGTCTTGTGCGCAACCTCTTCGTCGGCGATCTTTGCGACCAAGGGGAACCTCAACCGGGCGCATGCCGCGTCCGCCTCTTCGGCCGACTTGGCGACCTCGTGCGGCGCAACCGTGACACCGGCCGCTGCCAGCAATTCGAGGGCGAGCGGCCCGCCGTTCGGCCCGGAGGCCATCCGGCTCAGCACGGACTCGATCCCGGCGACGTCGACCGGCGGCAGCTCGCCGACCGCTGGCGAAGGTGCGCTGTAACGCACGAGGTGGCCGAGAGCGCGCAACCCGGTGTCGAAGCCGGACAACACCAGAACACCCTCGGCGAGGGCACCCTCGGTGTCGGCCGCCGTCGGTGCGCCACCCACGCCGTCGAGTACGACGCACAGGCGGTCGGTCTCGGAATGCGCGACGCGACTGGCGGCGACCGAGCCGGCCGAGCGAGGCTCGTCACCGGTGGGCCCGACCGTGAAGTCACCGACCTGGACGAGGATGTCGACGCTCGGGTCGTTCGCCGCGGTCGTCGCAATCGAGGGAACCCGGTTGTCGTAGTCCGCCGTACCCCACCAGTCGAGCGGGTTGGTCGCCGGAAGGAACTCCGCGATGAGCTCGCGCAACCCGGAAACGGTCTCCGGCGCGAAGGCCGGGATGGACAGCCCGGTGCCCGGCACGTGGTCGTGGACCAGCTCGATCTGCCCCCCGGATGCGGTCAGCACCGCCATCCCGCCGCCCTTCGGCCGACGGGGTGACTGCATCGCGACGGCGGTCTCCAGCAGCTCTTCGAGAGTGTCCACGCGAATGACGTCGTGACGGCGCAGGGCCGCGTCGACCAACCGGTCCGGAACCGCGAGTGCTCCGGTGTGCGCTGTGGCTGCCGCTTGCGCCTCGGTGGTCCGCCCTGACTTGCAGATGATCACTGGCTTGCCGAGGCTTCTCGCCAGGTCGCATTGTGCGAAGAAGACGTCGGGACGGCGGATCGTCTCGAGGAACGCGCAGATCACGTCGACCCGACTGTCCTGGACGTAGTACTCGAGGATCGCGGCGGCGTCCGTGACAGCCTCGTTGCCGCTGGACACCGCATGGCTCCAGCGCACGCCCCGACGGTTGTTGATCAATGCCGTCGCGACCGAGCCGCTCTGCGCGATCAGGGCAACCCGACCCGCATCGTAAGGATGTACGGCGTCCATATAGAGCGGCACGCCGTCGACGAAGTTCACCAGGCCCTGGCAGTTCGGCCCGACCAGGGCCATCTCGCCCTTGTCGGTCAGCTCGCGCATCCGCTGTTGGAGCGCCCTGCCCTCCTCGCCGCCCTCCGCGAACCCGAACGCAAAGACCACGGCGCCGGTCGCACCTTTGGCGACCGCGGCTTCCACCATCGGCACGACTCGCTCGGTCCCCACCGCCAGAACTGCAACATCCGGCACGAAGGGAACGTCTTCGAGGCTCGGGTAGCACGGGAAGCCATCGATCTCGTCGTACTTCGGGTTGACGCAGGCGACCTGACCTTCGTAGCCGGTACGCCGCAGGTTGTGCACCACGCCGTACCCGGTTCCTGCCCG